>CAMJRT010000032.1 GCA_946408295.1 uncultured Bacteroidales bacterium | reverse complement strand
CCGAGTAGGAGTCGGAGGAAAAAGTCGAGGTGGAAGTGATGTTGACCGCGATGGAATTGAGGATTTCCGACTGGATATTGCGGAAACAACGCTCTTTGGCATCCTGCTGGTCGCCGCCGACGGCGGATGAAATGACATATCCGGGAACGCTGCTGCGGGTCCATTCGGGAGCCGGCTCTTTGACCGGTTTCTTTTTCCCGTGCGCCATTACAGGAAGGCATAAGAGCATTACGCACAGGAAAGAAAGGAGTTTCAGATGCTTGCTCATTTGTTCTCGTCTAACCATTTTTCCCATTCAACCAGGCGGGTCACTTGCGCTTCGCCGGCCCTTTCATTGGCCAGGGCGGACTTCATTTCCTCTTCTACCGCCCCGGCTTTCGTACCATCCGCCTCAGCCTTGGCGGTACAAATTTTCTCCGCCGTGGCCAGCACATCATCATAGCGGTCGACGCTTTGCGGAATGGCGGCCAAAGAAGCCAGGGCCTCGTCATACTGGCCGTGATTGGCCAGATATTCCGCCTTCTTCAAGATGTTTTCCAAGTTGCGGTTGAACGCATCGACAATGGCCTTGGAGGCATTTTGGATAAAAGCCGTCGTCTTGGCGTTCTTGGGCTGAATGCGGCGCAGCGCAGCCATCGTGGCGCGTTCGGGCGTCTTGTCCACGCCCGTGACGGGCACCGTGAGTTCTCCTACCACGGCTTTGGTTTCCATATCGTAGGCCACGAACTGGACGGACAGTTTCTTGACATACTGGACAGGAGCCGTCGCCGTCGTCTGGGTGTCTTCTTCCGCCACTTTGGCCGTCAGCACATAGCGGCCCGAATACGATGCAACGCCGTTGCGCATCGCCACCTGCATCAATTTTTGCTCCATCAGGTTAACGGCCGCCGGGGGCAGGAACGCATAGGTCTTCACAAACATCGGGGTGAAGCCGACCTTCCCGGGACTGACATTGTCCGACTGGGCGGCGGCGGACAGGCCCGCGCAAAGGCACAGGGCGAGCGCCAGAACATTTTTATACAGCGTTTTCATTTTATTTCTCTCCTATTACCAACCAAACTTCGCCCAAACCTTTAGGAATAGATTTGACCACCAGGTTATAAGGCTCTTTTTTCAAGAAACGCACCAGGTCATTGGCGAACCCGGCGGCGTCAATGGCCCTCGGCTTGCCGTTCAGGCCCTCTTTATAAATAGGAATGCGGACCTGGCTGAAACGCATCATATTCTCGGTCTTCTCCGGGGAGCCATAACGGCCTTCCACCGTGTTCTCCGAGAACCACAGGTCGATGATTTCCGAAAGTTCGGCTTCCTGGCCGTTGTAGTCGAATTCCGTCTCGAAATCGACGGGAGAACTGTCGAAGCGGTAGAGGACAACCGTGACTTCGCGACCGTTCTTGAACATATCGTCGAAGTGGTTCTGGAGCCCTTTCAGGAAATTATCCTTGAAACTCAGCACCGCCTCCGTCAGCAAGACATTCATCGGGGCGTTGGCGGAAGATCCGGTGCCCACATTGCCGGAAATAATCGTGGAGGTGTAGGCATCGACGGCTGTCAGGTTGAAGGAAACCTGCTTGTTGGGGCCGTTGCGACGGACCGTGAAATCCATATCGAGGATAATATCGGGCTTGGCGGTACGGCGCAGCCGGTCGAGGGGGCTCTCCGAAATCTGGGCGCCCGAATCCTTGCTGGTAATCACGGACAACTCCGCGGAACCGGTCTGGATTTTTTTCAGTTCCTGCTCCAGGGACTTGAGGGGGAATTCGTTTTCCGCCATAAAATCGGCCATCGCAGCGATGACGGCACGCATATCCTCGTTCTTCATCGCGGCCGGGTAATCGGGTATCGAAACCTTCTTTCCCATATCGTCATAGGTCGTCATACAACCATTGCGCTCGCACCAGGCATCGCTGGGCTGCACCATAATCACTGGTTTTTTCGCCTGCGAAAAAGCGGGCGCGGACAGCATCAAACCCAGGAAAAGGGTACAAACAATCTTTTTCATAACTTAAAAACCACTGTTAAGGGAACGGATAATCCCGTCATCTTCCAATTTTTTCTTCAGGTTGTCGTACATCACCTGGACGCGCAAGGCAATCTTATAGCCGCCCTTTACCTTCAACTTGTCCGGGCCGGAGGGTTTGCCGCCGTCGGAAGTGACATTGACATAGGCCAGCCAGTCCCCGCCGGGAGCGAAGAATTTCTCGAAATAGTCCAGGTTGTCGTCCAGCACGCGGCTGTCGCGCACCAGCGCGGGCGTCGCATTGGCACCCTCCGCCGTATTGGCGGGCAAGCCACGGAAGATGCAGGCGTGGACGGCGTTTTTCTTGGCCTGCATAATGGCGTCATCCACCTTCTTGGCGTAGGCCCAGACCTTGACATACTTGGTTCCGGGCGTACCGACCTTGAGGGTGGTGATTTCATAATTTTCCCAACTCTTGAACGACTCTTTCCGGTCGTTCTTCTTGCCGTAGAGCACGGCGCCGGCCATCAAAAGGGCCAGACTCAACAGAAGTAACTTTTTCATATTTTTAGAAACAATATCTTATACCGCCACCGAAGTTCAACCCGCTCTTGTGCTGACGGGCCCCCATCGAATTATTGACAGTATTGTAAATCTCCCCCTTCAGGAAGAGGAAACTGTAATCGACGATGCCGAAAATCTGGAAAGGATAGGGCAGAATATTCACCCGGAGACCCACATCCCCGAACCAGCCCGTGGACTTCGTGAACAGGTTCTTTTTCATCTCTTCGTTGTCCTTGTAGTATTTTTCCATCTTGGAGGAAGAGACATTATCCATACCGACCGCCACATAGGGGGTGAATTCCACATAACGGCTGACGTGCAGGCCGAAGCCATAGCCGAAGGAGACATTGACAAAGAAGAAATCAGTGATAGGCTTCCCGTCCAGCGTATAGGGAGAAGCGTAATCCGATTTGTTGAATACGCCCAGCGAGCCGAAGTCAAAACCGAAATTCAGGAACAGGTACTGGCACATACCCATCGTATTGATGGAGAGCAGGTAGTCCAGGCCGACATTGAAATCGGTCATATGGCTGAGGCTGTATTTATAATAAGGATAGATGCTCAAACGCGCATCCCGGCTCTGCTGGAGCACCTGCCCGTCTTCCACGGTCCCGTAAC
Source organism: uncultured Bacteroidales bacterium (assembly GCA_946408295.1). Next base: position 6,559 of record CAMJRT010000032.1, on the reverse strand, counting down.
CGCCCACCTGGTAGAACTCGGAGGGCTCGGACATCTGGGCCGCCGTCTTTCCGGCATTGTTGCCAATCTTCGTGGCACGGACATAGCCCGTCCTTTGGGAACGCACATTGCCGCGTTCATCCGCCACATAGCCCCAGACCTGGTAACGGTCGCCGTTGCGGACGCCCTCTTTGGTGCCAATCTTGGAACGGAGCGGGTGCACATCGCAGAGGGTCGCTTTGACCTGCCAGTCGTCGATGCTCTTCTCCAGGCTTTCCATCAAAGAGGAATAAGCGTCATCCATCGCGGAAGCGACCTTGTTCTGCGCATTGACCGTGGTGGTGTGGACGGCCCCGGCCACCCGTTTCAAAGCAAACGTATAATTATCCCACGCCGCTCTCTTGGCGGCCTTGACCTCCTCGCTGTCATCGCTGTAAATCCAGCATTTCTCATAGAAATCCGCCAGGACTTCATCGGAGATATCGACCTTGAAGGCATAGGCCACCGAATGGACCTTCCAGGCCTCGTCCTGTTTCTCATCTTTCGTATGCTTGGCGGGCACATATTCCACGGCGTAGTCGAACACCGTCACATAACTCTGCCGCAAAAGTTTGCCGCCGGACGCCTGGATGGCGTACATACCGACCTGGGTGCTGCCGGCGTCGGCCATATCCTGCGCCTTGGCGTTGTACACGCCCCGTTCCTTGAGCCGTTCATCGTCCATCATCCCGCTCTTCCTGCGGTTGAATACGAAGGCCACGATGCGCTTGCCCACCTGCTTCTTGGCCAGCAGCGCCGCCACTTCCTCGTCGGAGGCGTTCTTGTCACGGCCGACTTCGGCGCGGAGGGTCTTGACAGCAATGGTATTGGCATCGAATTTCTCCCCCACGGCCTGACGCAAAGCCATATTCTCGATGGCGTCGTCATACCGGTCCCCCTTCAAGAGATAAATCAACGACAGGGAATTGCGGTTGTAATCCGCATCGATGACTTTGGCGACCTGAGCCTGCGTCTGCGCCGAGACTCCGATGGTACTCACAAGAAACAGCGCAAGAAGAAGAGTCCGTTTTTTCATATCGCGTTTATTTGGGTTAGTGACAGATTGTTTGCAAAGATATATAAAAAACAACAAACAAGAAAGCCGGCCGTCAAATCGCATCCGGCTCGACGATGTGGGACAGGACGGCGAGGAGGGTCAGGTTTCCGACGGAACGTGTGCCGAGTTTTTCGCAGATGTGGTTGCGGTGAAAGATGGCGGTCGCTACGGAAATGCCCAGCGCATCGGCGATTTCTTTGTTATACAATCCCCTGACAATCAAGGCGAGCACTTGTTTTTCCCGGGGAGAAAGTTGCGCCGTTCGCTGGTAGGCTGAATCTTCGGACGGGTCCGGCGTACCGCTCCGGTGCAGATGCAGAATCTTGGCAATGAGTTCCTTCTCCGGCAGAAAGACATCCATCACCTTGAAACCGGCCTCGACAAAAGACTCGCCTGCACCCCGGCAAAGGACGATGGTCTCCGCTTTGAGCATCTCAAACTCTCCGATATGCGCCATCACAATATCCTGTGACACGAAATAATGGATGAAATGCCGGTCGCAGTCCGCGATGAAATCCTCCATCGACGGGAAAGAAAGAAGTTCCACCGTCGGAAAGATATCCCGCAGGATATCCCCCAACGCAATCCGGCTCAGGGTCGCCGGGTCTATGATGGCGATACAAGGATTCATCGGTGACAAAGTTAGCAAAAAAGTCGGAACCTTTTTCGAAAAGAACAGACTATCACAAATGTGGGTTGTTTCGGCTTTTCTTTTCCGCTATCTTTGCGGTCCGAATGATTACCGCAGCCATCCTTCCTCTGTTGATTGCCCTTTCCGACACCCTCGGTGCCGCTACCGTATCGTATTCCAAGCATATCGAATCGGTGGAAGAGACGCTGTCCGCCGTATCGGACTTCAAAAAGGAATGGATGGAGACGGGCGGAACCCTCGCCCCGAAAGGACTTTCGGCCGCCGTCCCCAATCTGTGGATGCCGGATTACGGTTCCGCAATGACCTCGTCCCTCTATATGCGGGGATTCGGCTCCCGCATCGACAATCCGGCCCTAGCACTGTATGTAGACGGCGTACCCGTGGTGGACAAAAGCGGCTACGATTTTGACTTTTTCGACATCCGGCGCATCCAGGTGCTGCGCGGTCCGCAAGGCACGCTCTACGGACGGAACGCGATGATGGGTGTCATCTCCGTTTCCACCCTTTCGCCGTCGACGTATCAGGGATTCAGGGCGAAAGTGGAATATGGCAGCCGCAACCACATCCGGGCGACGGCCGCCCTCTACAAGGGAAACTGGAGCGGGATGGTGGGCTACCGGCATTCGGACGGATTTTTTACCAACGCTTACGACGGACGCGACTGCGACCGCTACGACGGCATACAGGGAAGGCTGCGCTTTTCCAAAAATTTCGGACAGGGAACGCAATTCGACAACATCCTGTCGCTGTCCGCCCTCTCGCAAGGCGCCTTTCCCTACCGAAGATGGGTGGACGGGACGCTCCGGCCGGTCAACTACAACGACCCGGGCGCCTACCGGCGGATCTGCGTGAACGAAGCCGCCGTCATCAAGCACAAAGGAAACGTGCTGGACATCCATTCTTCGACGAGTCTCCATTGGCTCTCGGACCGGATGAATATGGACCAGGACTACACGCCGGAGAGCATCTTCACGCTGGAACAGCGGCAGAACCAGTACGCCCTCACCCAGGACATCAGTTTCCGCCCCGTCCTCCATCCGGATTGGTGGAACAGCCAGACGGGAGCCTTTCTGCTACTCAAATACAACGCGCTGTCCGCTCCCGTCACCTTCAAGGAAGCGGGCATCAAAAGCCTGATTCTGGACAATGCCAACGCCGGCATTCCGGATATGCTGGGCATCCTGGACATCACGGAAAAGACCTTTCCGATTTTCAACGATTTCGGCATTTTCACCGCCAACGCCGCCCTTTACCACGAATCCTACTGGACCGTCGGCAACTGGCGGTTCGTCACCGGAATCCGCCTGGACTGGGAGTACGACCGGATGGACTACCGTTCCGAAAGCACGATTCATTATCTCCTGCCGCCGACCCTGCCCGACCCCAGGCCGCTCAATACGCTTTATATCGGAAGTGAAAACATTCCCTCCTTCCAGATCCTGCCGAAAATCGGCGTCAGTTGGAGCCTTGGCGAATGGACCTTGCGGGGCACCCTGTCCCGGGGGTACAAAGCCGGCGGATTCAACACGCAAATCTTCTCCGACATTCTCCAGAAGGAGATGATGACGAATATGATTAAAGATATGGGCTTTATTCCGACCGGAAAAGAGGATGTCTCTGCGGCCAATACGAAATACAAGCCCGAACTATGCCTGAACGCGGAACTGGGATTTCAGTACAGCCACAACTGGGCGACGGACCTGCGCTTCTCCGTCGATGCCTGCGCTTTCTATATCGACTGCACCCAGCAGCAACTCACGGTTTTTCCACCGGGAAAGAACACGGGCCGGATGATGACCAACGCCGGCAAATCGCGGAGTACCGGAGCCGAAATCAGCCTGTCCGCCCGCATCCGGCAGTTTTACACCGACATCGATTACGGCTACACGAACGCCCGCTTTGTCACCTTCAACAACGGAAACCGGGACTATGCCGGAAAGCGGATTCCCTATGCGCCGGAACACACCCTGAACGGCCGCCTGGGGGTGGAACTGCCGCTGGGCTCCGGACCCGCCCGCTCGCTGCTGCTCCAACTGGAAGGGAAAGCGGCCGGACGCATCTGGTGGAACGAAGACAACTCGCTTTCGCAGCCGTTCTACGCCGAACTGGGTGCATACATAGGCCTCGTACTGGACGGGTACACCCTGTATGTACGGGGCGACAATCTCACCAACACGCAATACGGACTCTTTTATTTCAAATCGATGGGAAACGAGTTTTTCCAGACTTCCCTTCCCATCAGGGTACGGCTCGGAATATCTATTAATCTATAAACGTTATGAAACAGAAATTTTTGATTTTCGCGGCACTGACCGCACTCGTCGCAGGATTGACCGCCTGCAACAAACAGGAGACCCCGGCTTCGGGCGACAAAGGGGGTACTGATGAGAATAATTATTTTGTCGGGCTCTTGCGCGCCGGAGAAAGTTTTTCGATACCTGACGCCCAGGTGGATGTCGTTTTATTAGAAGACCAAACCCGTGCCGACATCTTTCTGCTAGGCGTCAGTTTTGCTGAAGGAATGCCTGCGGTCAAACTCCGCCTTCCCGCTGTGCCGGTCAGCGTCAGCAACGGGAAAATCATTTTTGATTGGAGCGATACGGAGAACGCCATCACTCCAAACTGGATTAAGCCGGAAGAAGAAGTCACCTACCCCGCTTACAAAATCACCAAAGTAAACGGGACAATCGAGCCGGACGCAAGCGATGCAAAGAAAGAAAACTGCTCATTCAGCAACATCACCTTTGTCGGGACCAACCCGAACAGACCTTCCACCATTGAAGTCCGCTATCAGGGAAGCAGGACGACTCAAGGCCGTTAGCACTTACACTTCTCACTTTCAATAGATTACACAAAAGGACCTACTCCATTTGGGGTAGGTCCTTTTAAACATTACATTGACAATCAGAGATTTAGATGCCGGCGCTACCATTCCGCCGTCACCGTACGGCTGGCGGCAGGCCGGCTTATTGCTCGTCGGGAGCGTCGTTGCCGCCCTGCGGGTTGCCTCCGCCGTTGCCGCCGAAAGGACCGCCCTGGCCGCCGAAAGGATTCTGTCCTCCGAACGGGTTGCCGCCTTCGGGACCGCCCTGAGGGCCACCCTGGGCACCGCCCTGCGCGGCTTTGGCCATATCTTCGGAAGCCGCGTGCCAGGCCGCTTCGAGTTCGGCGTTGTACTTGTCGATGGAAGCGACATCCTTGGCCTCGACCGCCTTCTTCAGTTCGGCGCAGGCACTCTCGATAGCCGCCTTCTTCTCGGAGGGAATCTTGTCGCCGTACTCCTTGAGGTTCTTCTCGGTCTGGAAGACCATCGCATCACCGCTGTTGATCTTGTCGATGCGTTCCTTCTCAGCCTTGTCGGCCTCTTCGTTGGCCTTGGCTTCGTCCCGCATCCGCTGGATTTCGGCGTCGGACAGACCGGAAGACGCTTCGATACGGATGTTCTGGGCTTTGCCGGTCGCCTTGTCCGTAGCGGACACATTCAGGATACCGTTGGCGTCGATGTCGAAGGTCACCTCAATCTGGGGAATGCCACGGGGAGCGGGCGCAATGCCGTCGAGGTGGAACTCACCGCTGAGTTTGTTGTCCTTGGCCATCGGGCGCTCGCCCTGGAGCACGCGGATTTCGACGGAAGGCTGGTTGTCGGCCGCTGTGGAGAACACCTGGCTCTTCTTGGCCGGGATGGTGGTGTTGCTCTCGATGAGTTTGGTCATCACGCCGCCGAGGGTCTCGATACCCAGCGAAAGCGGAGTCACGTCGAGCAACAGGACATCCTTGACATCACCCGCGAGCACACCGCCCTGGATGGAAGCGCCGATAGCCACCACTTCGTCGGGATTGACGCTCTTGTTGGGTTCTTTGCCGAAGATTTGTTTGACCTTCTCCTGGATGGCGGGGATACGGGTCGAACCGCCCACGAGGATAACCTCGTTGATGTCGGAGGCGCTCAGGCCGGCGTCCGCAAGGGCTTTGCGGCAAGGCTCGGCCGTCCGCTGAATCAGGTTGTCGGCCAACATCTCGAATTTGGCACGGGTCAGGGTCTTCATCAAGTGCTTGGGCATACCGTCCACCGGCATGATGTAAGGCAGGTTGATTTCCGTAGAGGTCTGGTTGGACAACTCGATCTTGGCTTTCTCGGCCGCTTCTTTCAGACGCTGGAGGGCCATCGGGTCTTTCTTCAGGTCGATGCCGCCGTTCTCGGAAGCGAATTCCTGGGCCAGCCAGTCGATAATCACCTGGTCGAAATCGTCACCGCCGAGGTGGGTGTCACCGTTGGTGGAGAGCACTTCGAACACACCGTCGCCGAGTTCCATAATACTGATATCGAAAGTACCGCCGCCAAGGTCATAGACCGCCACTTTCATATTGCTGTTCTTCTTGTCCAGACCGTAAGCCAGTGCTGCTGCCGTAGGCTCGTTGATGATACGGCGGACATTCAGCCCCGCGATACGGCCGGCCTCTTCGGTGGCCTTACGCTGGGAGTCGGAGAAGTAGGCAGGCACCGTGATGACCGCTTCGGTCACTTCGCTGCGCAGGTAATCTTCGGCCGTTTTCTTCATCTTCTGAAGAATCATAGCGGAAATCTCCTGGGGAGAATACAGACGTCCGTCCACATCCACCCGCGGGGTGTTGTTGTCACCGCGCACGACCGCATAGGGCATACGGGTGATTTCTTTCCCCACCTGGTCGTAGGTCTCACCCATAAACCGCTTGATGGAGAAGATGGTCTTCTTCGGGTTGGTGATAGCCTGACGCTTGGCCGGGTTGCCGATTTTTCTTTCGCCGCCGTCCGTGAACGCGACTACGGAAGGGGTCGTTCTTTCGCCTTCGTT
>CAMJRT010000031.1 GCA_946408295.1 uncultured Bacteroidales bacterium | reverse complement strand
ACCATACCGTCAAGCACGATGGCGATCTGGCGGCCGATGTTGTCTTTGGTCATCTGGGCCCAGGTGTTGGCGCCTTCCGCATTCATCGTCATCGAGACATCGGGGTTGCCACCTCTGCCACTGCCAAAGTTGACGCGGGCGTCGGTGACCGCCTCACCGTCGAGAGGAGCTTTCCCATCCACCGTGGTGGACTTGATGGCAACGAGTTCGTAAGTGTTTCCACCCGGGATATACTCGGACGGTTTGACCGTCCACATCGGCTTGAATTCAGCCGGGAAAAGAGCTTGAACTTGCGGCATGGCCAGATAGCGGTTGACCTTGGCCGTGTCGGAGTAGTTGGCGTAGCCGATGCAGGCTCCCTTACCCAGTCCGCCCTGATAGGAGTTGGGGCTGAGGACGGCAAAGAGGGGATTTTGCTTTTTGAACTTGGCCAGCGCAGCGGCGTCGTCACCTTCCAACTGGGCAGCCAGTGAGTCGGTCGCGGCAACGGGTGCTTCTTCCACTTCGCCTGCACCTTCCAATTCGGAGAGCAACTTATTGGCCTCCGCGAGGAAAGGATAAATCTCGGAATTCTCATAGGTCGCCCAAAATTCGAGGGAGGCGGTACCCTGGAGGAGTTTACGGACACGCTCAGGTTCTTTGACGCCCGGGAGTTCCACGAGGATGCGGCCGGTGTTGCCAATCTTCTGGATGCTGGGCTGGGTCACACCGAAGCGGTCGATACGGTTGCGCAACACATTGAAAGAGTTGCTGATGGCGCTCTCCGCTTCTTTGCGGATGACGGCGATGACCTGCTCGTCCGTAGATTCGGGATGAATCTTCTCATGCATCTCATACGTGCCGAAAATCTCGCTCAGGCGACGGCCGTTCGCGTTTTGCTGCCAGGCTTCCCCGAAGAGGGTGATGAAATCCTTGGCGGAGTTGACGCTGTTTTTCTTGGCCTGCTCGACAGATGTGAGGAATTCAGGGCTGCGGTTGTAGTCGGAGAGGGCTTTCACCAAGTCTTCCAACTGCACTTGCAGCATCACGTTCATACCGCCCTTCAAGTCCAGACCCAGATTGATCTCTTTTTCTTTGACGGATTTGTACGTGTATCCGAAATACACTTTCTGCGCGGAAATCGAGTCCAGATAATGGGCTTTTGCTTCCTTGCGGACATCGTCCAGATAGTAAGCCTGGTCGGCTTCGGCCACTTTGGAAAATGCGACACTGTCGGCCCGGGCTGCGATGGCCGCCGCTTCGGCCTTGTCATCGGCCTTTCCTTCGACAATCTTGCTGACGAGGGTGAAAGACAATTGCCAGCAGCAAGCCAGAATAAGCAAGACTGCCACCAGTTTGATTGCACCTTTACTTTGCATAGTTATACAATTTTAAAATAAATTCCAATAAGGGCGCAAATTTACAATTTTTTTCTGACTTTTCCGCCGCTTTTTGGAATATAATATAAAAAAAGAGTTGACCGTCGGGGCCAACTCTTTTCAGGGGATGAAAATAAGATTAGTTGAACTTCGCAAATTCGATGTCCTTGGCGGCGCGGGCGGCGAGCTCGGCGTTGCCGGCCACTTTCTCAAGCTGGGCTTTGACCACATCGGCCTTGCCCTGACGGGCGGCGATGACGGCGGCCAGGTAGGCGCACTTCGGGCATTTGTCAGCGCAGTCGCAGGAAAGTGCCTGCTCGGCGGCGGAATAGTTGCCTACAAGGACGGCGGCCAGCGCGGCGTTGAAGCCTTTCTCACCGGAGAGTTTGGAAGCAGCGGCGCTGTAGTTGCCGTTGAGGATGTCCACCACGGCGGCGTTCTTCTTGGACGTGTCGTTACCGGAAGCGGCGAAGAAGTTCGCGGCGGCGGCGATGTCATTGTCGGTCAGAGCGAGCACACCGTAGAAGTTGTTCACATCCGCATCTTTGGCGCATTTGTCCAGTTCGGCCTTCGCAGCAGCCTTGTCACCGCTCTTGAAGAGCGCGACGGCGAGGTTGTACTGGGCACGGGCGCTGGCGAATTTCTCGACGGCCTTGCGATAGATGGCCACCTTGTCGGCGTCTTTCTCTTTGTTGGCGGCGGCGCGGAGGAGGGCTTCTTCATCGAGCACGTCGATGTTCTCATCCACGAGGGTGGCGAGTTCTTCGGCGGTGAAGTTCTTGTTCTCGACGGTCGCGATGAAACGGGCGCGGCGCAGTTCGGGGAGAACCTTCTTGGCCAGGGTCTTGTAAACGGCGGACATATTCTTGATTTCCTGCTCGCGGACAGCGGGGTCGCTGTACATTTCGAGCACGCGGATAATCAGGTCTTTGTCTTCGATGTCGGAATTGGCGACCAGCTCACGGAAGCCTTCCCAGTCCTGACCGATGCTGCGGACATCGCCGGCGGCGACATCTTTGTCTTTGACGACTTTACCGAACGCTTTGTTGGCGCTGTTGGAACGTTTGTCGGAGAGTTTGGTGTTGAGCTCTTCGCCACCGTCGGGGGAGGCATAAGCGACCACATCGACTCCGGTGACGGTCTTGCGCTCGTTGGCTTTGGCCTCTTTCAGGGCGGCCTGGAAGTCTTTCACGTTTTTGGCGGTCAGCTGGGAACCGCGGACATCGGCGGAACCGATGGTGTAGAGAATCTGGGCCTCAGGGTTCTCGAAGAGGACTTCCTGATAGTTGTCGGCTTTGTAGTCGACCTTGCCGCATTTGCTGACGAGCATGTACGTTACATTGCAGCCGTCAGCCGCTTTCTTGCTGGGGAGGTCGACGGATTGTTTGCCTTTAGAAACGACTCCGCGGAGTTCCAGGTAGCATTTTTCCATACCCGGCTGGAATTCGAAGGAGAGGTTTTCGGTGACAGTACCGCCGGCGGTGGGGACGACTTTGAAGTTGTCCTGCACTTTCTCGCCCTGATAGGTAAGTTCATTGAGGTTGAACTCACCGCCCTCGTACACGACGACGGGGGTCACTTTCAGGTAAACATCGGGGAGAAAATAATCAGCGGGATAGGTGACATCGACTTTGACGTCGACTTTTCCTGCGACCACTTCGAGGGTTTCGGGCTGACAAACAACGGTCACGTTTTCAGCCTGTTCTGCCATCTTCTTGGGGTTGCTGCAAGCAATCATCGCCAAGCCGAGAACGGCAGCGGTAAAGAGTTTGATACTTTTCATTACTTAAGCATTAATTGGTTTATATCCACTTTTGGTTTGCAAAGATAATGAATATTTTGCAAAAAACACAATTTATGGAATTTTTTATTGTTATCTTTGCACAAATTTTACCGGAAAACAAAAATGGCCCTCCAAGACTTGGATATTAAAAATATAAAGAACCGATACGGCATTGTGGGGAATGCTCCGGAGTTGGATTTGGCGATTCGTACGGCTTTGAGTGTGGCCAAGACCGACTTGCCCGTGCTGATTATCGGTGAAAGCGGGGTGGGGAAAGATGTCTTTTCCCGTATGATTCACGATTTCAGCAACCGTAAGAGCCGTAAATTCCTGCCGGTCAACTGCGGTGCCATTCCGACCGGAACGGTCAACAGCGAATTGTTCGGTCACGAGCGGGGTTCTTTCACCGGTGCGGTGGAAACGCGCAAGGGATGGTTCGAAGAAGCGGACGGCGGAACCATTTTTCTGGATGAAATCGGAGAACTGCCCAAAGATACCCAGGCCCAACTCCTGCGCGTGCTGCAGCAGGGTGAGTTTATGCGGGTCGGTTCGTCCAAGGTGCAAAAGACGGATGTGCGCATTATCGCGGCCACCAATCTGGATCTGGGCGTCGCCATCAGTCGCGACAAATTCCGTCTGGATTTGTATTACCGCCTCAATACCATTACGCTCAAAATTCCTGCGCTGCGCGACCGTCCGGATGACATTCCTTTGCTGTTCAAGCAATTCTGCATCGATTTCGCCGAGCGCAACAAATACCGCTCTCTTTCATTGACCAGGGATGCCGAAGCCTTGCTCAAAAATTACAGATGGCCCGGCAACGTCCGGGAACTCATCAGTGTGGCCAACCGGGTCTGTACGATGGAGTCCTATCCCGTATCCCCGGCTTCCAAGGAGGAACGCATCTTGCTGACCAGCGTCACCCTTGCCCGTTATATGCCTTCGGATGAGGGACAGTTCATTCCGGCGGTGGTCGAAGGGACGGAAAACGGTTTCTCGCCCGGAGATAAAGAAATGTTGATTCGTTCCATCCTGACGCTCAAGCAGGAGGTGGAACAACTCAAGCAGCGCCTGGCCGCCCTGCAAGGAAGCGCGCTGCCGTCCCCTGCCCCCGCTTTTGAGGAGAGCCGTATCGCCCGCCGGGAGGAGCCGGAGGAGCAAATGCAGGAAGAAGAGGGGATGGAACCCATCACTCTCGAAGACAAGGGCTATCGCGCCATTCGCGAGTCGATGCTCCGTAACGGGGGCAACCGCAGCAAAGTGGCCGAAGAGTTGGGCATATCCGAGCGTACGGTGTATCGCAAACTGGGTAAAATGATGGAATTGGGATTATGGGACAAAAAATAAAATTCCCCGGATGGTGCTGGATACTGACGGCTTTGATGGCCGTTTCGTGCGGCATTTATTCCTTTACCGGAACCTCCATCCAGCCCGATGTGCAGACCGTCGCCATCCATTATTTTGAATACAAGGCCCTGCGCGTCAATCCTGCGCTCAGCAATGATCTCACGGAAGCGATGCGCGACAAATTCCAGAAACTCACGCGCCTGGAACAAGTGGAAGAAAATGGCGATTTGGAACTTTCCGCCGACATCACCGGCTATGACGTCAAGCCGATGGCGGTGACGGCGGGTGAGGTAGCGGCCCAGAACCGATTGACAGTGACGGTCAAGGCTTATTTTACCAACCACAAACACAGCGAAGACGATTGGGAAAAATCTTTTTCCGCCTATGCGGATTATGATTCTCAGAATTCGCTGGATGCAGTAGAGAGCACCTTGTGCGAGGAAATTATTGAGAAATTGGTCGAGGATATCTTCAATGCGGCCGTAGCCAATTGGTAATCGGATGGAAAAACAAGTGGACAAACTCAGTATGGGGCAACTTTCGGGTCTGGTGAGCAGTTTCCCGTGGTTTGCGTCCGCCCGTATGGAACTGGCCCGTCGCCTGGTCAAGGAGGGCGGATGGTCCCGCGAAGAATTGTCCCGTATGCTGATGCATATAGGCGATGCCGCTTTGCTCCGTCCTTTTGTAGCACCCTTGTTGTCTCCCACGATGAGTGCGCCTGTTGCACCCGCTCCCGAAAAACCCCGGCGGGTTCCCGGAGGCGACTTCTTCACACGCGAAGAATATGATAAAGTCAGGCGGGAGGAGGATGATCTGTTCCGGAACCGTTCCGAGGCCCCGGTCCGCCCGGAGCCCGAGAAGGAAGCCGCCGAGGCGCTTTCCCTGGAATTCGTGACCGAAACCCTTGCGCAAATCTATGCGAGCCAAGGGTATTTTGCCCAGGCAAAAGAGATTTATGAGAAACTTATTTTGGCATATCCCGAAAAAAGTGCTTACTTTGCATCCCTTATTGAAAAATTAAAAAGTTAAGATATGAACACCTTATTTATTATCCTTACGGTCATTGCGCTGATAGCCAGCGTTCTGCTTACGCTCGTCGTCTTGCTCCAGAATGGTAAAGGCGGCGGATTGGCCAGCAACTTCACGGCCGGCAACCAGACTTTCGGCGTGCGTCAGACCGCTGACATTCTCGAAAAAATCACCTGGGGCCTGGTCGTCGTTATTTTCGTCATTACGGTAATCGCCTCTTTCACGACCGGCAAGTCCGGCAAGTCCGGCGAAGACATCACCAACGAAGTAGAGAATATCTCTTCCAGCCAACTTCCTGAGTTCGAGGCTCCCAGCACCCCGGCCGACGGTGCTGCCACGCTTCCCGGAGAGGGCGCTGCCACGACTCCCGCCGAGTAATCCGGTTTTTCTTTCCCTGATCCACGCGGAAAACTGACATTTTGTCAGCATTTTCCGCGTGGAATATCTTTTGACCTGTCCTCTTTGAGCACCGGAAGTCCTGCGGGATGGATGCCGGTGGTTCGAACGGATGATAATAAAAAGGAAAAAGATATGGAAAACAAATTGGAAAATCTTCAGAAATTTGCCGTGAACCTCTGCGAGAGGGCTTCTCAGGGCAAGTTGGATCCCGTCATCGGCCGTGATGACGAGATTCGGAGGGTGCTTCAGATTTTGTCTCGAAGGACCAAGAACAACCCCATCCTGGTCGGCGAACCCGGTGTGGGTAAGACGGCTATCAGCGAAGGGATTGCCCAGAAAATCGTCGACGGGCAGGTGCCCGAGAACCTCAAGAGCAAACGCATTTACTCTCTGGACCTGGGTGCCCTGATTGCGGGCGCCAAATACCAGGGTGAGTTTGAGGAAAGGCTCAAAGGCGTCGTCAAGGAGGTGGTGGAAAGCGACGGGCAGATTATTCTGTTCATCGATGAGATTCATACCCTGGTCGGTGCGGGCCGTAGTTCGGGCGCGATGGATGCTTCCAATATCCTCAAGCCGGCGCTGGCCCGGGGTGAACTGCGAACCATCGGTTCGACGACGCTCGACGAATACCAGAAGTATTTCGAAAGCGACAAGGCGCTGGAGCGCCGTTTCCAGATGGTGATGGTGGACGAACCTTCGCCCGAAGAGAGCATCGCCATTATGCGGGGCCTGAAAGAGAAGTATGAGAATCACCACAAAGTGCGCATCGAGGACGATGCCCTGATTGCCGCCGTGGAACTGTCGCACCGGTACATCACCTCCCGTTTCCTGCCCGACAAGGCCATCGACCTGGTGGATGAGGCCGCCTCCAAACTGCGCCTGGAGATGAATTCCGTGCCGGAACCCATCGCCGAGTTGGAGAGTGCCATCCGTCAGAAGGAAATCGAGAAGGCGGCCGTCAGGCGCGAAGGCGTGAGCGCCAAGCAGGACAAAATCGATAATGAATTGAAAGACCTGCGCGAGCGGAAGGGCGCCTTGATGAAGCGCTGGAACGAAGAAAAGGAGATTGTGGCCGCTTTGCAGAAGGCCCGACAGTCGATGGAAGATATGCAGATCGAGGCCAAGAACGCCGAGCGTCAGGGCGACTACGGCAAGGTGGCGGAAATCCGTTACGGCCGTCTGGCGCAGGTGCAGAAGGAGATTGAGACGCTCTCCGCGCGCCAGGCTTCCATCAAGGACCCGATTATCACCGAGGCCGTCACGCCCGAGGATATCGCCGAAGTCGTGGCCAAGTGGACGGGCATTCCCGTGAGCAAGATGCTGGAAAGTGAGAAGGACAAACTCCTGAAAATGGAGGACCAGTTGCACAAGCGCGTGGTCGGCCAGAATGAGGCCATCGCCGCCGTGAGCAACGCCGTCCGTCGCAGCCGGGCCGGCCTGCAGAACGAGAAACGGCCCATCGGTTCCTTCCTCTTTATGGGTTCGACCGGTGTGGGTAAGACCGAACTGGCCAAGGCTCTGGCGGAGTTTCTGTTCAATGATGAGAATATGATCACCCGTATCGATATGAGCGAGTACCAAGAGCGGCACTCCGTCAGCCGGCTGGTCGGTGCGCCTCCGGGATATGTGGGCTACGATGAGGGCGGTCAGTTGACCGAAGCCGTCCGCCGCAAACCCTATTCCGTGGTGCTGCTGGACGAGATTGAGAAAGCCCATCCGGACGTGTTCAATATTCTGTTGCAGGTGCTGGACGACGGTCGTCTGACCGACAACAAGGGCCGGACGGTGGACTTCAAGAACACGATTCTGATTATGACTTCCAACCTCAAGGAAGAAGAACTCAAGGCCGCGATGCGTCCGGAATTCCTCAACCGTATCGATGAAATCATCACTTTCTCCGCGCTGACCAAGCAGGATATCCTGGAGATTCTGCACATTCAGGAAGCGGACCTGGCGCGCAAACTGGACGAAAGCGGCATCCGCATCGTATTTACCGACGCGTTCGACGAATACCTGAGCGACAAGGGATACGACCCGCAGTACGGTGCCCGTCCCATCAAACGGCTGTTGCAGCGGGAACTTATCAACCGCATCGCGACCGCCCTGCTCGACGGCAGCGTCCACCGCGACAGCGTCATCACCGTCACGATGCAGAACGGGGAAATCAAACTTACATAAAAAAAGCCCGGCTCGACCGGGCTTTTTTGTTTTATTTCTCCACTTTCCAGCCTTCGAGGCGGCGGTTTTGGGTGGAGAAGTTAGCCCCTATCTTGAAAACCTTGCGGCCGTCGGCCTGGAAGGGCCAGTCGTAACCCTTTTGGTCAATTTGGTCCAAGGCGTCGTCAGGGTTCTGGTCGCGCTTGAGTTCAATGATATAGACGTATTGATTTGTCTGGATGAGCACGTCGATGCGGCCGTTGGAGGTGTGGCGCTCCACTTGAACCATTTGCCCCATCAACTTGAGCATCACATACATCGTATTCTGGAAGTATAACTCTGCGTCTCTCTGAATCTGATAGTCCATATCGGCGAAAAAAGCCGTGAAACGGCGCATGAGCATTTCTACGTTGCCGGAAGTGATATCCTCAACAAAGCTGTAGACGGAGAATGTTTCCGGTTTCTGCTGGATGGGGGTGTAGAATTCACTGAGAGATTCTACAAAACCATCTTCCACCTCTTTATTGGGATAGTCCAGCGTGTAGATGTCCATTCTCTTGTCATAGCCGCTGATGGTCAGGTAGCCAGTCTGATAGAGCAGAGTGATAGCGTTCGGTTTGCTGGCATTCACGCCCAATAAAATGGAAGGAGAGGCCTTAACACCGGAAACCTTATCCAGATTGTAGTTGCCGCTCATCAGGAAGCGTACCAGGAACGAAGGTGTGCCGGTAGAGAACCAGTATTTGCGGAATTGCAGACAATCGAAGGTGTTGAGCAGGCTGAAGGGATTGTACATTCCAGGAGCATTTTCACAAAAATGATACCCGTCATACATCTGTGCAAGCCGTTCGTAGCAATCTTGCTCGGATAAGTCGTTCGCCTCGGCCAATTCTTTGACACTCTCGCCGAAATACTTTTTCAAGTCCACTTCCGAGATACCGCAAATGTCCGCATAACGGATATCCATCGATATGTCTTTGAGGTTGTTCAGGCCACTGAAGACGCTCAGTTTGCCAATCTTGGTTACGCCGGTAAGGAAGCCGAATTTGATGTAGGCATCCTTCGCCTTCATCACGCTATAGAAGCCCTGAAGCTGGTTGCGGAAAATGTCGGCCAGTTCTTCGTCAAGCAAGTTGTCAACAATGGGCTTGTCATACTCGTCAATAAGGATGACAACCGGAAGGCCGGTTTTGGCGTATACGGCGTCAATTAAAGACTGGAAACGCGTGTCGATTGCATTACCAATAGTGTTTACTTTGTATTTGTATTCCAGATTAAACAACTGGGCGCCGATGGCTTCGTTGACGGCGTCAGGACTCGTATAACTCTTGCCAGTCAAGTCAAATCGTAGCACCGGATACTGAACCCAGTCTTTTTCCAATTCGGCAATGGCGAGACCGTTGAACAACTCTTTCCTGCCGCTGAAGTAGGCTTCCATCGTAGAGACAAGCAGACTCTTGCCAAAACGACGGGGGCGGCTGAGAAAGCAATATCCGCCAGTCTCTGCCATTTTGTAGATCTGCTCAGTCTTGTCCACATAGACGTAGCCGCCTTTGCGGATTTTCTCGAAGTCCTGTATGCCTATCGGATAACGCATCATTTATATAAAATTAGCCTTATCTGCAAATATAAATCTTTTTTCTAAAATGAGCACCATATTAGGGATTTTTGTATCGTCAATTATCTGCGCCAAATT
>CAMJRT010000030.1 GCA_946408295.1 uncultured Bacteroidales bacterium | reverse complement strand
ACGGCCCCGCTCCTGCCCGACCATCGCAAAGGACGGCAGCATCTACCTGACCGTCAACAAGGGAGGTCCTTCGCTCTTCAAAATCAGCTGCGAAAAGACCACCGGTCCCGGAAGCAACTGGTCGCAGTTGGGCGCCAACCAACAGAAAACCTGCGTAGCCCCCACCGATAATTAAGGTGAAAAAACGGGTCATCCTCTTATTTCTGCTACCTCTGTTTCTTTGGACTTGCGCCAGGGAAACAGAGGTCTGGCAGAGAGATGGTTCCAACGAAATTCACCATTTTGAGGCGGCCATCGTATCCCCCGAAGCGCCTTCTCAAGCGGACGGGAGCAAGACGCACCTGGGCGAAAAAAACGGGACTTCCTATCCCAACTACTGGTCGGCGGGAGACGCCATCGCCATCAACGGCCTCGCGTCCGACGCTTTGGCCACCGACTCCCCCTATGTGGGTACGAATCGTGCGAGTTTTACGGTGCAGGGCGTGCTGAACGCCCCTTACCGCTGCCTCTACCCCGCTTCTGCCCTGACACAGTACAACGGTGGCTCGGCGAGCGTGTTTCTTTCCTACTCCCAGCGTTGGTCCTCGACCACTTATGACGCATCCGCTTTCTTGATGGCGGGCAGCGGGAGCGGCGCCGAACTGTCTTTTTCCTGCCTGATGAGCGCCATCAAACTGACGGTGCCCGGAAATTACGATGCCAAACTCTCGTCCGTCATGTTCGAGACCCTGGGCTCCGAGAAGGTCAGCGGCGCGTTTACGACGGATTTCAGCAGCCTGACCCCTGCAACCGGAGCCTCGTCAGTCGTGAATGTTCCCGCTCTGGACGGCGGCGTGGATTTCGGGTCAAGCGTATTTATCCTCATTCCCGCCCAGACCTATTCCGGCGGCATGCGGTTCACCATCCGAGCGACGGACGGAACGCAGATGAGCTATTCCACGTCCAAGTCCTTCACGATGGCGGCGGGAAAGTCCTATACGCTGACGACCAGCGACTACACGCCGGATGCCGACCCGGAGCCGCAGGGACTGATGGTGATGTCGTCCAATGTCCGTTTCGCATCCGCCCGAGACAAGAGCAGCAACCCCGATACGGGAGACCGGGATTGGACCAACCGCAAGACAGCCTATTACGCCATGGTCAACAGCCTCCGTCCCGCCGTCATCGGCCTGCAGGAAGCAGAAAAGGAACAGGTGAAAGACATCAAGGCCAACTGCAGCGGCTATGCCCATTACGGCCTGGGCCGTAAAGGCGGACACGACATCGTAGCGGATGAAAGTTACTGGGGACTCGTGCCGGGTACAGACGAGGGGGAAGAATCCACCACCCTCCTGTACCGGACGGATTTGATCTCCCTCAACAGTTCGGGAACCGTCTGGCTTTCCAACACGCCTTCGACGGTCAATTCCTATTTCCCCGAAATGGAGGACAAGCAGTGCCGCACGGCCACCTGGGCCATCCTGACCTACAAGCCCAGCAACAAGAAGTTCTTCTTCCTCAACACGCACACCAGCCTGTACGGCGACTCCCGCCCCAAAGAATTGCAAGTGGTCTTGAACACGGTGAGCCAAAAGAACACCTCCCACCTGCCCGTCATCCTCACGGCCGACTGGAATATGGAAGAAGACAATGAAACGATGGACGCTATTACGAGCGCCTACCGGAGCGCCCGGCGGACGGCCTGGACGACCGATTTCTCGCGGACCTTCCACTGGTGGGGGACCAAAAGCGAACAGATTGACCATATTTTCTACGACGGCATCGCGGCGTGCCCGCTGTTCAAGACGGTCGCGCAAAAATGGAACGGAATGTATATTTCCGACCATTATCCCATCTACGCCTGTTTCGACCTTGACACGAACGCCTCCGGCGCGCCGAAGGCCGCTTTCGACCTGCCCGACGGGTATCTCAGCGACCCGCTGGTCTTCACCGACCGCTCTACCGCCGCCAACGGCATCGTCTGCTGGATTTGGAACATCGACGGCATCATTTCCTATGAGCAGAACCCTAGCATTCTTTTCGGAACGCCCCGGAAGAACGCGCCCGTCCGCCTTACCGTCGTCGATGCGACGGGGCGAAAAGCCACCCAAGTCAAATTCTACTCGACGGTCAGCCGGCAGGAAACGGTGGAAGGAACCGCGGAAAAGGATGATTACAACCCTGTGAATTTATTTGATTGAGGCAATGATACATTTTTGGAAAAAAGGAGCCCTCGGACTGGCCGCCTGCCTGACGCTTTTCTGCGCTTGCCGACATACGCTTCCCCCCTTCCCGGAAGTCGGAGAGGCCTACGCCATCACCAGCGGACCGGAAGACCATTTCCTGGCCAATTACTTCGGCATCAACGCCTGGAGTCCCGACAACCGCTATGTCGCCATCCTGGAAGTAGGATTCACCGGCCGTCTGCCGTCTGCCGGGGAAAGAATCACCCTCGGGCTGGTGGATTTGCAAGACGGCAACCGCTTCATTCCCATCGCCACGACGGCCTGCTGGAATTTCCAGGAAGCGGCGATGTTCCACTGGCTGCCCTGGGAAGACGGGCTTTGCATCTACAATGATTTGCGCGACGGGAAATTCGTCTCCGTCCTGCTCAACTGGAAGACGGGGGAAGAAAAACTCCTGCCCCGGCCTGTCAGTGCCGTTTCCAAGGACGGAAAGAAGGCGGTGAGCATCAACTATGCACGCCTGCGCGTGTGCCGTCCCGACTATGGCTATGCGGGTGAAGGACAGAATCCCCTGCTGGATGAGGTCTGGCCGGAAGACGACGGTCTTTGGCTGATGGATCTGGAAACGGGTGAGGAAAAATTGATTCTCTCCGTTGCCCAGGGCCGCTCCGTGATGCCGGAAATCACCTCCGCCGACGGCCTCGCCTATTATTGCCATACCGTACTGAACCCGGATGCGAGCAAAGTTTTCTTCCTGGCCCGTACCGTGGAGAACCTCAAGCAGCAACTTTCCGACCGGGGCATCGTCTATCGCTGGCAGACCGTTTCCTTGACGGTCAACACCGACGGAAGCGACCTGCGCCGCTGTTTCCCGGACGGATGGGAAGGCTCGCATTTCAATTGGAAGGAGGGCGACGAGATGGTTGTGACGGCTCGCTGGAACGCCGGCGGCGTCTGGTCGCACACCCTGTTCAAGGTGGGCGAGGAAGAGAAAGTCCGCCACCTAGCCCCGGGCATCCTAGACTGGGACGGGCACTGCATTTTCTCCCCTGACGGGCAATTCATCAGCACGGAAGGATATTGGAACAAAGACGGCTACCGCAGTTGGGTGCTCGTGCGGGTGGAAGACGAAGCGCTCATTTCCCTGGGACGCTTTTTCGTCCCCGAAAACTATAAGGAGCAGTATTCGCGCTGCGACCTGCACGCCCGCTGGCGGCCCGACGGGAAACAACTCGCGTTCAACTCCGTGCACGAAGGCAGCCGCCAGGTTTATTTGAGAGACGTTATTTGGAAATAAGAAGCGAGATGAAAAGAATTTTGTCGTGCGGGCTGGGAGCCCTATTGCTGACGTTGATGACGGGCTGGCTGTCCTCTTGCGGATCGCCTGTCTCCTATGCCGAGCCGCAGGCGCTTGTGTTTGAGGAAGCCCGTTTCCACCTGGGCGACGCCCCCGAAGGCTGGATGACACCCGATTTTGACGACAGCGCCTGGGAAACGATGGCCATCCCCCAGAAATGGCAGGGGGAAGGGATGTACGCCCAATACCGCATCCGTTTCACCTTGCCCGAAGGTTTTGTCGCCACGGCCCCCTATCCGCAGATTGCCGTTTTTGATTTGAGTTATATCGACGACTGCGACGAGTCGTACTTGAACGGGACGCGCATCGGCAAATCCGGCACGATGCCCCACGACGGAGGGATTCCCCAATCCGCCTGGGATGCCCGCCGCCTGTATCACGTCGATGCTTCCTTGCTGCAGGAAGGAGACAACCTGCTGACGCTGCTGGTGTGGAATCGCCGCACGCGGGGAGGGATTTACGACGGACCCATCCGCATCGGGATGGCCCGGCTGGAAGATCTGCTCACCCTTTCCTGCACGGATGACGGAGACGGAGGTCATTGTCGCTTGAACGTATCCTGCGAACTGCCGGTCAAAGGGGTGTTCCGCATTGAAACGAAGGGAAAAGTCCGCGAAAAGCGTGTCAAACTGGACACAAGCGAAGTCTTTTCTCAAGAAATACATTATGACGGGGGCGAGCCGGTGCAGGTGAAAGTCTCTTTCCGCGATTCCCGCACAGGAATGTGCGTAGAAAGGGATTTCACGCCGAAATACTGCCTGACTCCCCCTGCTCCCAAGGAGCCTCGGTACAACGGTCCCGCCGTGCTCGGCGCCCGGCCCGGCTCCCCCATCATCTTCCGCCTCCCCTTCTCGGGCCTGCGGCCGATGACCTTCCAAGCCGACGGGCTTCCCGACGGACTGACCTTGGATACGGAAAACGGCGTTCTGCGCGGCAGCGTGGCGAAAGCGGGCGACTATCCCATCCGATGGACGGCTGAAAACACCGCCGGCAGCGGCAGCGGCGCCCTGACCTTGAAGGTCGGCTCCAAGTTGGCGCTCACCCCGCCAATGGGCTGGAACAGTTGGAACTGCTGGGGACTGGACATTTCGCAAGGGAAAGTCTTTTCCTCAGCGGACGCCCTGATCAACAGCGGACTGGCAGATTATGGCTATTGCTATGTCAACATTGACGACGCCTGGCAAGGGGCCGCTCGCTCGGAAGACGGCGTCCTGGAGCCCAACGAGCAGTTCCCGGACATCGCCGGATTGGGAGAATGGCTGCACGAGAGAGGCCTGCGGCTGGGCATCTATTCCTCGCCGGGCGAGTTGACCTGCGGGGGCTACCTCGGTTCGCTGGGCTTCGAGCAGAAAGATGCAGACACTTGGAACGCCTGGGGCGTAGATTATCTGAAATATGACCTTTGCGGGTACCGGACCATTCTGGACAAACTTCCGAAAGCCGGACGCAAGGACCACATCTTCCCCTATCGCAAGATGGAAAAATGCTTGCGGAAGCAACCCCGGGACATCTGCTATTCCCTCTGCCAATACGGGCTGGAAAAAGTCTGGCAATGGGGCGCGGACGTGGACGCCAACCTCTGGCGGACGACCGGCGACATCACCGACACCTGGGCCTCCGTCCTGCGCATCGGCTTCAACCTCCAGCGCGGACTGGCCGCCTATGCCGGGCCCGGCCATTGGAACGACCCCGACATGCTGGTCATCGGCAAGGTAGGCTGGGGAGAAGGCCTGCGGGAAAGCCGTTTGAGCGCGGATGAGCAGTATTCCCACCTTTCCCTCTGGGCCTTGCTGGCCGCCCCGATGATTATCGGTTGCGACCTCGCCCAGCCGGACCGTTTCACCCTCAACCTGCTTTGCAACCACGAGGTGATTGCCATTGACCAAGACCCGTTGGGACAGGCGGCCGATTGCGTTTGGGAGCAGGACGGACTGCAAGTATGGACGCGTCCGCTCGCGGACGGAAGTTTCGCCGCCGGCCTTTTCAATCTTTCAGAAGCCGCCCGGACCGTCGATGTCCGCCAGTGCCTGGCTGAAGCCGGCGCCGGGACCGTCGCTTCCTGCCGCGACCTCTGGAGACAGAAGGAAGCCCCGGCGTCTTTCACCATTCCCACGCATGGAGTATTATTTGTAAAATATAGAAAAAATGAAAAGTAGCAACATTTTCCTGATGATTCTTATGTTGCTGGCCCCGATGTTCGTCCGGGCGCAGCAGCCGGAACAGATTCAACCGAACGTCACCCAGAAATTCGTGGACCTGGTGGTGGACACTGCCACCGTTCTCGGACCCATCCGGCCGATGAACGCGGTCAACAACGGTCCGGAAGAAGGGATGGATATGGAAATGAGGGATTTCAAAATCCTCAACATTCCGTTCGCCCGCACCCACGACGCCGCCCTCAGTTACGGCATCAACACGGTGGACATCTCCTGCATCTTCCGGGATTTCAGCAAGAATGTCAACGATCCGGCGTCCTACGATTTCCGGGAGACGGACCTGTATATCAAGAATATGATTGACGCGGGCTGCGAACCCTTCTATCGGCTCGGCCAGACCATCGAAAACCAGACGGCGGCCAAATACAACATCTATCCGCCCAAGGATTACCTGAAATGGGCCAAAATCTGTGAGCACATCATCCGGCACTACAACGAGGGCTGGGCCGACGGCTTCCACTACAATATCCGTTACTGGGAAATCTGGAACGAGGCCGATCTCGACCAATCCTCCGGCCGTTGGAAAACCGAACCGCGCACCTGGGGCGGCCCCATCGAGGAATTCCACAAGATGTATGCGGTGGCGGCCAAGCACCTGAAAGAGAAATTCCCCCATTTGAAAATCGGCGGCCCCTCCTACTGCCGCATCCAGGGAACGAAGACCTATTTTCCCGAATTTTTCGCCTATATGCGGGACAACAAGGTCCCCATCGACTTCATTTCCTGGCACAAGTATGGCGCCGAGCCCGAAGTTTTCCGGATGGAGGCCGACCTGATCCGGGGCTGGATGAAGGAATACGGCTACAGCGACGCCGAACTCATCCTCAACGAATGGAATTACCGTCGTTTCAAGAATCCCGGAAAGGGTTCTTCCTACGAGATTTACAACAAAGAGAGCCGGGCCGGGCTCAAGGGAGCGGCTTTCGCGGGCGCGGTGATGGCGACGATGCACTACGCTCCGGTGAATATGCTGATGTACTATGATTACCGGCTCCACACCTCCTACTGCGGTTTCTATGATGATCAGACAATGGAGCGTCGTCCGACTTTCTACACCTTCTATGCCTGGAACAAACTGCGCGGGAACGCTTGCGCCTGCCACCTGAGCGAAGAGGACGACGTCTATGCCGTCGCCGCCTCGAACGGTGGAAAAACGACGGTTTTTCTGACGCGCTACGACGGAGACAACAACGCCTGCAATGTCGAGACGGTGAAAGTCTCTTTGAACGGCGGACGCATCAACAAGGGGTTCTATTACCTCACCGATGCATCGCACATCTACACCGAATACCCGCTATTCCCCAACGAGGACGGTACCGTCGAGATTGATTTGCTGAACAATTCAATTGTTTTGGTTGAATTTGAATAATATGAAGAAACTATTTCTGTTGACTGCCATTGCGTGTGGATGCTTGAAGGCGCTGAGCGCTTGGGGTGCGCCCCCGGCTTTGAACCTGTACGAGGGACGGCAGACGCAATCCCTCTCCGGGGAATGGCACACCATCGTCGACCCGATGAACACCGGGCTGTACAAATACCACATGACCCCCTTGAAACCGTCCAAACGCTATTTTGCCGACCGGCATTTCTACCGGAACAAGACCCAACTCGTCGAATACGATTTCGACCGGTCCCCCACCCTGCAGGTGCCCGGCGACTGGAACACGCAATCCGACAAACTCTATTATTATGAAGGAAGCGTGTGGTACCAACGGACCATTCCCTTCCGGAAAACGCCCGGCCAGCGCTGGTTCCTCTATTTCGGAGCCGCTTCCTACAGCAGCATCGTGGGCTTGAACAATGAAATTCTGGGTACCCACAAAGGCGGTTTCACCCCTTTCTGGTATGAGGTGACGGACGCCCTGCGGGAGGGAGACAACAGCCTGGTCGTCCACGTGGACAACACCCGGGGCGCCTCGGAGGTGCCGGCGGTCAACTTCGACTGGTGGAATTACGGCGGACTCACCCGGGACGTGCTGCTGGTGAGCGTCCCCGAGGTGTTCATCCGGGATTTCCGCGTCCAATTCGACGGCAAGCAGATAGAGGCGACCGTCCAACTGGACGGAGGAAAGGGCAACGTCACGCTGGAGATTCCCGAACTTCGCATCAAGAAGAAAGTTTGCAGCGGAGAGGACGGAGTGGCTCACTTCCAGATAAAAGCCAAACCCCGGCGCTGGTCTCCCGCCAACCCCAAACGCTACGAGGTGGTGGTGCGCACGGACCAGGATTGCGTACGGGATAAGATCGGATTCCGCACGGTACGCGTAGAGGGCGAACAGATTCTGCTCAACGACCAGCCCATCTTCCTCAAGGGAGTCGCCGTACACGATGAGAGCATCGGCGAGAATCCCGGACGTTGCCGCAACGAAGAAGATGTGAAAGGACTGCTGGAAGCCGCCCGCGACCTGGGCTGCAACTTCCTGCGCCTCGCCCACTACCCCCACAGCGAACAAATGGTGCGGCTGGCCGAAGAAATGGGCTTTTTGCTTTGGGAGGAAATCCCCTGCTACTGGAACATCGACTGGGCGTCGGAAGACACCTATGCCAATGCGGAGGAACAGTTGCTCACGATGATTCATCGCGACTACAACCGGGCTGCCACCATCATCTGGTCCGTGGCCAACGAGACCCCCCGCACCCCGGAACGGCTCTCTTTCCTGGGCCGGCTGATCGCGAAGGTCCGGGAAGAAGACGGTTCCCGCCTGGTGAGCGCCGCGCTGGAGAAAAAGACGATCAATAAGATTGATTATTACGTCGAGGACGAACTCATTTCCCTGACCGACCTCATCAGTTTCAACCAATATGTGGGGTGGTATGACGGTACGCCTGCCAACTGCGACACCGTTATCTGGCACATTCCCGGCGGCAAGCCGATCGTGGTGAGCGAATTCGGCGGCGGCGCGCTCTACGGCAACCACGGAGCATCCGGCGAACTCTTCACCGAGGAATATCTGGAATGGCTCTATCAAAAGAACATCGAAATGATGGGCCGCATGCCCGGCCTGGCCGGCATCAGCCCTTGGTGCCTGAAAGATTTCCGCTCCCCCAAACGGACCCTGGTCGGCATCCAGGACGAATTCAACCGGAAGGGGCTCATTGACGAACGCGGAAACCGCAAGAAGGCCTTTTTTGTGCTCAAAAATTATTACGAAAATCGGGACTGATTGCTTATCTTTGCCGAATGAGCCATTAGAATAGTAGCACTATGAAGAAAATTATCCTCCTGCTTTCCCTGCTGATGGGAACCTTTTTCGCCGCCGATGCGGGCAACATCTTGTACGGCCCTTGGATTCACGACGTGTCCGAAACCGGGTTTACGGTGATTTGGATTGGCAAGGAACCCTCTTTGGATTATGTGGAAATCGCCCCCGAGGACGGGACGTCTTTCGAGACCTGCTACCGTCCCCGCTATTACGAAAGCCGCTTCGGCAAGCGCGTCACCGGGACCTTCCACCGCGTGCGCATCGACGGCCTGCAGCCGGGCACGAGTTACCGCTACCGCATCATCGGAAAGGTGGTCAAAGATGATTCCAACGCCTACCGCAGCGTGTATGGAGCCGAGCGCCGGGTTTTCGGAAATGTGAAGAGAGGACAGCGCCCTTATTCCATCCGCACGCTGGACAGCCGCGCCGACACCTGCCGCTTCTCCATCCTCAACGACATCCATTTCGACGACAAGCGCTTCACCGCGCTCGCTTCGCCCATCAACCCCGCGAAGACCGATTTTCTGGTGCTGAACGGCGACATCGCCTCCTACTCCGTTTCCATCGACACGGTCATCAAACACATTTTCGCCCCCATCGCCGAGCAGGCGGCCCGCATTCCGCTCGTTTTTGTCCGGGGCAATCACGAAGGACGCGGCCGGGACGCCCACAAAGTCTATGACCTGTTCCCCACCTCGACGGGTGAATTCTATTACAGTTTCCGGCAGGGACCGGCCGCGTTTATCGTGCTGGACGGCGGAGAAGACAAACCGGACGACAGTTGCGAATACAGCGGTCTGGCCGATTACGACAACTACCGCGCCCAGGAATTGGCGTGGCTGAAAAAAGCCGTGAAAGACCCTTCCTTTACCAGCGCCCCTATTAAAATCTGCTTGATCCACGTCCCCACCTTCCCCC
>CAMJRT010000029.1 GCA_946408295.1 uncultured Bacteroidales bacterium | reverse complement strand
ATTTCGCGCGTGGCAAAATCGACGTTGGCAAGGGCGTCGAGTTCGGCCATCACGATATCGACCGTGTCCGTGCCGATGCCCGTAGACTGCACCGTGATGCGTTTCCCCTTGTAGATACCGGTCGTGGAGAAAAACTCCCGGTTTTCGCGGTGGGATTCGACGCTGTCGAAAAAAGCCGAAACGAGGGCGACGCGGCTGGGGTCTCCCACCAGAATGATGTTCTCAGCCAGTTCTTCGGGAAGCAGGTGCAGGTGGAATACCGTGCCGTCCGGGTTGATGATGAGTTCTGATTCGGGGATGCGCATAAGCCTGAAAATCGTTTTTGAATGGTTGCCTGCCCAAAGTTCGCAATATTTCCTGAATTTTCCATCCTCTTTGCAGAAAAAATCTTATTTTTGTACGTTCAACGATATCGATTATGTGGCAAAGATTTCAGACCTTGTTTTTGGGATTGGCCGTTGCGCTGACGCTTTCTTACTTTTGGGTGGATGTCGCGCGCGTCATCGGTGCGGAGGGCGCCGTCGAGTATATCGGTTTTTGCGACCGTTCGCTCTACTTGTATCTGGTGCTTGCCTGCCTGGTGGCCGATCTGGCTTCCCTGTTTACCTATAAGTGGCGAATCCTGCAAATGCGTTTGACGGTGATTGCCGCCTTGCTGAACCTGGGTTTGCAGGGAGTGGTGGCCTACGACTTTTTCTTCCGCCGGCCGGATGCGATGATTTTTCTCATTCCCGCCGTCTTTCCGCTCGTATGCGTAATTCTGGACCTGCTGGCCTTGCGCAATATTTTTCTGGATGAGGCGATGGTGCGTTCGAGTTACCGCCTGCGTCAGGGAGCCCGGCGCCGGCACAAGGAGCGCCGCAAGCGGCGGGACTGATTTGCTTTTTGCAAACTTTGTTGTATGTTCCCGCTTGCAGGTTGATGCTTTCGCCTCGGAAAATCATATTCATTTGTTTTTCTCTCGGCTTGTTCGTATCTTTGCCGAATTGAAATATAAATCTCTGCAAACAACGGAGTACAACAAGATTATGGAAAAAAGAGTCGTCGTTACCGGCCTTGGCGCGGTTACCCCTATTGGTCATAATGTGGCATCTTATTGGAAGAACCTGCTGGACGGTGTCTGCGGGATTGATTTCATCAAAAGTTTCCCGACGGATGACCTCCCCTCCAAAGTGGCCGCAGAGGTCAAGGATTTCGACCCCGTCGCCCTGGGCCTCGACCTCCCCTTTGTCCGTAAGCAGGACCGCTTTACGGTGTTTGCGACGATTGCCGCCGAAGAGGCTCTGCGGTTGAGCGGCCTGAAAGCGGCGAAAGAGGGGGAAGAAGGCGGCAATATCGACCCGTTCCGGCTGGGTGTCTATATGGGCAGCGGGGTCGGCGGCTTTTTCCAGCAATACAACGAATCGGTCAAGATGTATACGGTGGGTGCCCATATGGTGTCCCCGACTTTCATTACCAAGATGATTGCCAACATCGCGGGCGGCAACATCGCTATCCGCAACAATGCCTGCGGCCCCAACCTGACCGTCGTAGCGGCTTGCGCTACCTCCACCAACTCCATCGGAGAGGCCTTTCGCGCCATCAAGCACGGCTATGCCGACGCCATTGTCGCCGGCGGTTCGGAAGCGCCCCTGATTCCGATGGGTATCGCCGCTTTCGCCAACGCCCGTGCGCTTTCCCGCAGCGAGGATCCGCAATATGCCTCCCTGCCGTTCAATGCCAACCGGGCCGGTTTCGTGATGGGCGAAGGAGCCGGTGCCCTCGTCCTGGAAGAGTATGAGCACGCCCGGGCCCGGGGAGCGGAGATTTTTGCCGAAGTGGTAGGCTACGGACACACCTGCGACGCCTATCACGTGGCGGCCCCCAATCCCACCGGCCTGACGCAGGCGGAAGCCATCAAGCAATGCCTGAAAGAAGCCCGATACACCTCCGAAGACGTGCTGCACATCAATGCGCACGGGACGGGCACCGGCCTCAACGACCCGGCGGAAACCCAATCCTACAAGCTGGCCCTCGGTGCCGACGCCTACAAGGCCCACATCAATTCCACCAAGTCGATGACCGGTCACCTGTTGGGGGCCGCCGGTGCGGTGGAAGCCATCGCGGCCATCCTCGCGTTGAAAGAAGGCATTGTCCCTCCCACCATCCATCTGGACACGCCCGACCCGGCCTGCGACCTGGACTATACGCCCAATGAAGCCCGTCGTGTCGATTTGACCCTGGCCCTGTCCAACTCCCTGGGCTTCGGTGGACACAACGCCTGCATCGCTTTCCGCAAGATATAATTTCCTTTTCGCGCGCCAAGGCGAAAACATCTCTGAAACAGGAAGAAACTATTCCCCCGGGGAAAGGTTTCTTCCTTTTTTCTTTGTTGCCTATGAAATAATTTTGCCGACACAACCAAGGTAACGAAAGAGATGAATGACAACTCCATCAAAAAGGCCATTCGGGAGCGGCGGAAAGAACTCGGATACACGCAGGCGTGGATGGCGGAGCAACTGGGTATCGAGGAGCGCACCTACAAGTTGGTCGAGTCTTACGGCGGCACCCGCCTGCTCTATGGACGGATGGAAGAAATCGCCAACCTCTTGAATGTCCCGTTGTCGGAATTGATAGAAGACGAAGAAGACAAACCTTCCTTGCTCAAGGATGAGCGCAGCGCCTTCGAGAATATGGTGTCCGACCTTCGGCTGGAAATCGTCCGTCTTCGCGACGATGTCGAAAAACTTCATCGGGAAGTGGATCGTCTCAACGGCTGCATCGACGACAAAGATTTCATCATCCGCCACCTCCGCACCCAACTCGCCCAATTCGGGAAAGATGCCGAAAAAGAAGGGTAAGTTCCCCTTAAAATTGAAAATTTCCTCGTTACATTTTGCCCCCTAGTACTTTTCTCCGAGGTTCTGAAGGATGAAGGCGTAGATGTCGGCTTGTTCTTCGAGGATTTTGGAGAGGGGCTTGCCGCCGCCGTGACCGGCTTTGGTGTCGATGCGGATGAGGACGGGGGCGCTGCCGGCCTGGTCTTTCTGCAAGGTCGCGGCAAATTTGAAGGAGTGCGCGGGCACGACCCGGTCGTCGTGGTCGGCGGTGGTCACCAGGGTGGCGGGATAGACGGTGCCGGGCTTGAGGTTGTGCAGCGGGGAGTAGCCGAGCAGGTAGCGGAACATTTCTTCGCTCTCTTCGCTGGTGCCGTAATCGGACGCCCAGTTCCAGCCGATGGTGAACTTGTGGTAGCGCAGCATATCCATTACGCCTACGCGCGGAACGGCCACGGCGAACAGGTCAGGACGCTGCGTCATACAGGCACCGACCAACAGACCGCCGTTGGAGCCGCCCACGATGGCGAGTTTGGACGGAGAAGTATAGCCTTGGGCGATGAGCCATTCGGCCGCCCCGATAAAGTCGTCGAAAACATTCTGCTTGTTCATCTTCGTGCCCGCCAAATGCCACGCTTCTCCATACTCTCCGCCGCCCCGCAGGGTTACCTGGGCATAGATGCCGCCCGCCTCGAAGAAGGGGACGCGGGTTGCGGCGAAGTCCGGGGTCAGGGAGATGTTGAATCCGCCGTAGCCATAGAGATAGACGGGGTTTTCCCCGTTGAGCGTCAGACCTTTCTTATAGGTCAGGAACATCGGGATGCGCGTCCCGTCCTTGCCGGGGAAAAAGACTTGGACGGTCTCGAAGTCCGAGAGGTCGAAATTCGTCTTGGGCGCGTAATACACCTTGCTTTGCAGGCTGTTGAGGTCCAGGTCGTAGATGGTGTCGGGGGCGGTGATGGAAGAATAGCCGTAGTAGCACCAATCTTCTCCCTTGCGACCCGTGAAATAGGCGTTGCCGATGCCCGGAAGGGCGATCGGGGTGCCGCTCCCTCCATCAAGCGTGTAGGCGTAACTGTGGACGGACGCATCTTCCAGATAGGAGGCGATGATTTTCTCTCCGGCGAAACAGACATCGTCCAGCACGCAGTCCGCCTTGCCCAGAAGGGTCTTCCAGTGTTTCCAGTCCGGGCGGCGCAGGTCGGCGACCACCAACCGGTTCATCGGGGCGTCCAGGTTGGTCATCAGATAGATTCGGGTGCCGTCCGTCTGCACGGGGTAGCAATGGTGCCGCATATCCGGGGTCATCTGCACGAATCCCGCCTGCTCGTTGTTCAGGTCCATCACATACAGGTGGTTGCCGATGTCCGCCCCGTCTTCGGACAAGAAGGCCATCGTCTCCTCCTCGTTGGTCGTAAGGGTGTAGAAGCGCAGGGGTTCCGCCGGATTTTCATAGAAAACGCGGTCTTCGCTCTGCGGGGTGCCTATTTGATGATAATAGACTTTGTGCCCCTCGTTTTTGACTGAAAATTCGTGACCCTCTTCGGGAATGCCGTAAGCGCTGTAGAAGAAACCGTTCCCCCACCAGGCGGCACCCGAGAATTTGGCCCATTGGATGTGGTCATCGAGCAAGGCGCCCGTCTTGACGTCCATTACATAAAATTCCTGCCAGTCGCTGCCGCTGCGCGAAATGCAGTAGGCCAACAGGCTGCCGTCCTTGTTGAAGGAAGTGCCTTTGAGGGCGACCGTACCGTCTTCGCTCAGGGTGTTGGGGTCGAGAAACACCCGCGGCTCCCCGCCCGGCTCGTCCATTTCGTACAGGACATTCTGGTTCTGCGTACCATCATTGCGGGAAAAGTACCATTTTCCGTTCCGCTGGTGCCGGGGGGCGCTGACGCGCTCGTAGTTGCTTACCTCTTTAAGTCTGTCGAGCAGGCGCGCGCGGAAAGGAATGTGCTGCAGGTAATAATGGGTCGCTTTGTTCTGGGCTTCCACCCAGGCGGCCGTCTCCGGGGAGTTGTCATCTTCCAGCCAACGATAGGGGTCGGCCACCTCCGTTCCGAAATAGACATCCACCGTGTCGTCTTCCCGCGTCTGGGGAACCCGGGGGGCGCAGGCCCCCGCCAAAATCGCCGTCATTGTCATCCAGGAAAAGTATTTCAACGTCTTCATATTTTATGGAATATATTTGTTCCGGACTGCAAAAATACGAGCCAGCCGGGAGAAAAGCAAATGAAATTTTCTTTTCCGAGGCGGAAGTATTAAATTTTGATATTTGAAAATTAAGTCGTATATTTGCAGCCCACAAAATTGGATTGTGGGCATTAAATTATTTATTATCAATTAATTAACCAAACCAATGCCTGGATTAATTGGAAAGAAAATCGGAATGACTTCCGTTTTCGGTGCTGATGGAAAGAATATTCCATGCACCGTCATCGAGGCTGGTCCGTGTGTTGTCACGCAAATTCGTACAGTCGAAAAAGATGGTTATGCCGCTGTACAGCTTGCCTATGACGAAATGAAAGAAAAACACGCCGGCAAGTCCCTGATGGGACACTTCGAAAAGGCAGGAACCACTCCCAAGCGCAAACTGGCCGAGTTCAAGGCCGACTTTGCCGGGGAACTCAAATTAGGCGACACCCTCACGGTGGCTGACATTTTCACGTCGGTCAAGTTCGTGGATGTCGTCGGTACTTCCAAAGGCAAGGGCTTTCAGGGCGTCGTGAAGCGTCACGGCTTCGCCGGTGTCGGCGGCCAGACCCACGGTCAGCACAACCGTCTTCGTCACCCCGGCTCTATGGGCGCATCTTCCTGGCCTTCCCGCGTATTCCCCGGAATGCGTATGGCCGGCCGGATGGGCGGTGACCGGGTCAAGGTGTTCAACCTCGAAGTGGTCAAGGTAATCCCTGAAAACAACCTGCTTGTCGTTAAAGGTTCCATTCCCGGAGCCAAAGGTTCTTATGTAATGGTGGAGGACTAAGCTATGGAATTGTCAGTTTACAAAATCGACGGTAGCGAATCCGGAAAGAAAGTTACGCTCGACGAGCGCATTTTCGGCATTACCCCCAACGATCACGCCATCTGGCTTGATGTGAAGCAGTACCTGGCCAACCAGCGCCAAGGCAACTCCAAGACCAAAGACCGCAGCGAGGTCGCATACAGCACCAAGAAAATGGATCGCCAGAAGGGCGGCGGCGGTGCGCGTCACGGCAGCATCAAAGCCGGTACTTATGTCGGCGGCGGCAACATCCACGGTCCCAAGCCGCGTTTCTACGGCTTCAAACTCAACAAGAAGCTCAAACAACTCGCCCGTTTCTCCGCCCTTTCCTACAAGGCGCAGGAGAATGCGATTACCCTCGTTGAGAACTTTACGATGGATGCGCCCAAGACCAAGGATTTCATCGGCATCCTCAACAACCTCAAGGCCAACGGCCGCAAAGTGTTGTTCGTGTTGCCCGAGAACTCCGACAATATTTTCCTTTCTTCTCGTAACCTTCCTGAAATCAACGTAATCACTGTGGACGAAATCAATACCTACGCCATTATGAACGCTTGCTCGCTCGTGCTGGTAGACGGTGTCCAGGAGATTCTTGTCGACAGGATTAAATAAGCAAAGCGATGGGAATCATTATTAAGCCAATCCTCACAGAGATGATGACGGTTCAGGGCGAAAAATTGAACCGCTACGGCTTTATCGTGGATGCAGAGGCCAACAAACTTCAGATCAAGGCTGAGGTCGAGGCCCGCTACAATGTCACGGTCAAAGACGTGAATACAATCCGTTACAACGGCAAAGTGAAACGCCGTTACACCAAGGCCGGCGTGCTCACCGGTCGTTGCAATCACTACAAGAAAGCGTATGTCACGCTCTCCGGTGATGACAAGATCGACTTCTATGCAAACATTTAAGGTAATAAGGCAATGGCAGTAAGAAAATTCAAACCGGTTACCCCCGGACAAAGAAACAAGGTAATCTCCGCCTTTGACGACATTACCTGCAAGAAGCCCGAAAAGTCGCTGCTCGAACCCCTCAAGAGTTCCGGCGGTCGCAACAATCAGGGCAAGATGACCATGCGCTACATCGGTGGCGGTCACAAGAAAATGTACCGTATCATCGACTTCCTGCGCGACAAGGACGGCATCAACGCCGAGGTGAAGACCATCGAGTATGATCCGAACCGCAGCGCCCGTATCGCCCTCGTGCAGTACGAAGACGGCCAGAAGAAGTACATCATCGCCCCCAACGGCCTCAAGGTCGGACAGGTGATTGTCTCCGGCAAAGGCGTCGCTCCCGAAGTGGGCAACTGCCTGCCGCTCGGTGAAATTCCCCTCGGTACCCTCGTACACAACATTGAGCTGCGTCCCGGACAAGGTGCTGCGATGGCCCGTTCCGCCGGTGCGTTCGCCCAGTTGGCCGCCCGCGAAGGCAACCACGCCATTCTCCGTCTGCCTTCGGGCGAAACCCGTATGGTGCTGTGCGATTGCCGTGCTACGGTCGGCATCGTCTCCAACGTGGAGCACAACTTGGAATCTCACGGTAAAGCCGGACGCAAGAGATGGCTCGGACGTCGTCCCCGCAACCGCGGTGTCGTGATGAACCCTGTCGATCACCCGATGGGTGGTGGTGAAGGTCGTGCTTCCGGCGGCCATCCTCGTTCTCGCAAGGGTCTGCCTGCAAAGGGTTACAAGACGCGTAATCCGAAGAGCACTTCTAACAAGTTTATCATTGAAAGAAGGAAAAAATAACGGAATAAATGTATAGATTATGAGTCGTTCATTAAGAAAAGGTCCCTATATCCAGGAAGCCCTTGAAAAAAGAATCATTGCGATGAATGAGGGCGCTGCGAAAAAAGAGGTTGTCAAGACCTGGTCCCGTGCCAGTATGATTTCCCCTGATTTCGTCGGCCACACCGTCGCCGTGCATAACGGAAACAAATTTATTCCCGTTTACGTCACCGAGAATATGGTGGGTCACAAACTCGGCGAATTTGCGCCGACGCGTACCTTCAGAGGCCATTCGGGCAATCGTTAATAAGTAAAATGAGTACAGTATTATGGGAGCTCGTAAAAGAATTATGGCTGATAAGCTGAAGGCCGAAAAGAAAGTGACAGCTATCGCGGTGCTCAAAGATGCACCTACTTCCCCTCGTAAAATGCGCCTCGTCGCAGACATCATCCGTGGTGTTGAGGTCAATAAAGCCCTTGATATTTTGAAA
This sequence comes from uncultured Bacteroidales bacterium, assembly GCA_946408295.1. Next base: position 1,946 of record CAMJRT010000029.1, on the reverse strand, counting down.
TTCTCCAAGAAGGAGGCGTCCATCCGCCTTGAGAAACTGCTCAAGAGTGCGATTGCCAACTGGGAGGCGAAGAACGCCGACCGCAGCGAGGAACTCGAGAACGGGAATGTGTATGTCAAGACCATTATGGTTGACGGTGGCAGTATGCTCAAGCGCATCCGTCCCTGCCCTCAGGGCCGTGCCGGTCGGATCCGCAAGCGTTCCAACCACGTTACCATTATTTTGGATGTCAAAAAGTCGGAGGAATAATTATGGGACAGAAAACCAATCCTATCAGCAACCGTATCGGCATCACCCGCGGGTGGGACTCCAACTGGATCGGACGCTCCAGCGCCGAATACGCAGAGCGCATCGCCGAGGACTATAAGATTCGCCAGTATCTGGTCAACCGCCTTTCCAAGGCTTCGTTGAGCAAGATTGTCATCGAGAGAACCTTGAAACTCGTTACCGTCACCATTCACGCCGCCCGTCCCGGTTTCATCATCGGCAAAGACGGCAAGAATGTGGAAGGTCTGAAAGAAGAGTTGAAGAAGGTCACCAACAAGGATATCCAGATCAACATCTTCGAGGTGAAAAAACCCGAAGTGGATGCCAACATCGTGGCTGACTCCATCGCTCGCCAGATCGAGGGCCGTGTGTCCTACCGTCGCGCCATCAAGATGGCGATTGCCACCGCGATGCGTACGGGCGCCGAGGGCATCAAGGTCCAGATTGCCGGTCGCGTGGGCGGCGCCGAAATGGCCCGCAACGAGATGTTCAAGGAAGGTCGTACCCCGCTCCATACTTTCCGTGCGGATATCGACTACGCTTTGGCCGAAGCCCACACCAAAGTCGGTGTGCTCGGTATCAAGGTGTGGATCTGCAACGGCGAGGTCTATGGAAAGAAAGACCTTTCTCCCAATGCCGGCGTTGCTGCGCAGGCTGCCCAGCCCCAGGGCCGTGGCGGTCGCGACGGACGCAGGGGCGGTCGCCGTGGCGGTCGTCGCGAAGAGCGCAAATAAAGTTTTGCATCTAATTTAGCAATCTTATATTTTTTACCGGACCGGTCGGGCATTTTGTCGGACCGGTCTTTTTTTGTATCTTCGCCGGGAAAACAAAAAGAAAGTCAGCGTATGAAAAAGTTTATGTTCCTTTTGGCGGCGATGGCCGTGAGCGTGACGGCGGGTGCCTGGAATTATCGCAATTTCGTGGTGGATGCCGTGCAGTCTATCGAAAACGGTAAGGAAGTCACCAAGCAGGTGCGCCTGTCCGATTATGTGGGACAGGGAAAGTATATCCTGGTAGACTTCTGGGCTTCGTGGTGCGGCCCTTGCCGGGGTGAGGTGCCCAACCTCAAAGCCGTCTATGACGAGTTCGGCGGAGACGATTTTGAAATCGTGAGCGTGGCGGTCTGGGACAAGGCGGAAGATTCGTTCGAGGCGATTCAGGAAGAGGGGATGAACTGGACGCAGATTGTGTGCAGCGCCAAGACCAACCAGGTGCCCACCCGGGTCTATGGCATCGAGGGCATCCCCTACATCATCTTGATTGACCCCGACGGCAAAGTCATCGGAGACGGCCTGCGCGGTCGGCAGATCCGGACGGCCGTCAAGAAAGCCCTGGGCTTGTAGCCTGCCTGCCAGCCGACAGGCGACCCGTCCTATGGAAGTCCGCGAGGCCATAAAACTGTTCCCCCACAGCCCCGGTGTCTATCGCTATTACGATGCATCGGGGACTATCATCTATGTGGGCAAGGCCAAGGATTTGCACAAACGGGTGACGCAATACTTCGTGGACCCGTCCCGCCTGACGCGCAAGACCGCCCTGCTGGTTTCGCACATCGCCCGGGCCGAATACACCATCGTGGACAGCGAAGCCGATGCGCTCCTGCTGGAAAACAACCTCATCAAGCAGTACAAGCCCAAATACAACATCCTGCTCAAGGACTCCAAGACCTATCCCTGGAT
>CAMJRT010000028.1 GCA_946408295.1 uncultured Bacteroidales bacterium | reverse complement strand
GGTGTCGGGGTTGGTGTAGCCCATCTGCCAGGGGATTTCGATGGAAAGCAACATGCCGTCCGTCTTTTTCCAGTAATAGTCAAAGCCCAGGGAGAGGCGGTTGTCGAAGAAAGATGCGTCCAGACCCAAGTCAGTGGATGTCGTTGTCTCCCAGGTAATGTCTTCCACGGCAAGGGCGCGCTGTGAGGCGGTCTTTGCGGAACTCACGTTGCCGTCCTTGTAGAAGAGAGCGTCGCCGAAATTGATCAGTGCCATATACGGGAAGTAATTGCTGCCGATGCGTTCATTGCCGAGCATACCCCAACTGGCACGGAGTTTCAGGAAAGAAAGGACGGATTTCGCTCCGGCCATAAAGGGCTCTTCGCTCATCACCCAGCCTGCCGACACGGAAGGGAAAGTTCCCCAGCGGTATTTACGGGCAAAACGTGAAGAGCCGTCGTGACGGATATTTGCCTGTACGAGGTAACGTTCCTTGTAATCGTACATGATACGGCCGAAGAAAGAGTTGGAGGTATATTCTTCGGCACTGCCGGAATTTTCCATGAAATCTTCAGGGCCGACATTCAGGTAAGGATACTGCGTAAGTTCATACTGGTCACGGGCAGCCGTCAGGTTCTCGCTATTGAGAACATAATTTTCGTAGCCCGCCATGGCGCTGAAGTTGTGAGCCGTTCCAAAAGTCTGGTGATAGTTGATCAGCACTTGGGATGTTATGGTGTAACTGTCATTGCGGGTTTCCGACAATTTGTTGGTGGAATAGGACGAACCTCCGCCTTCCAGCCATCCGCCGAAGGCGGAGGGGTCATCCATCAGCGTATAATAAACAGCCTGTTTGAACTGCTTGGACTTGGAGAAGTTAAAAAATGGCGAAATAACCCCCTGGATGCTAAGTTCTTTAATCGGTTTGAATTCTATCGTCCCTTTTCCTCCTATCTGGGTGCTCCAGGAAGTGGAATTTCCGCCGTCCTTCAGAAGTCCGTAGGGGTTTGCCCCGGATTTGCCTTCGGCGATGCGCCCGTCTGCCCACATCGCCGCATAAACGGCAGGCGTTTTGCGCATATCGTTGAACGGGTTGTAAACCGTGTTGCGGTTTTTGCCCCTGCGAACGTTGAGATCGAGCGAGGCATTCAATTTATCCTTGATGATGGTGATGTCATTGTTCGCACGGAGCGTAAAGCGCTGGAAACCACGACCCTCATAAAGGCCTCGAACTTCATCATAAGCAAAGGAAACCTTGGAGCGTACAAGTTCGTTTCCTCCCGAAACGGATACTTGATGGGTTTGTCTCGGGGCGAAGTTGCGCATCATCAGTCCACGCCAGTCCGTGATGGGATAGTGGTTCGGATCGGTGGCATTGTATTTCACCCAATTCTTGACTTGGTCGGCCGTATAAAGCTGGAAAAAACCGGCTGTCGGATTGTCGTTGTACAGCAGTTCGTTGGACATTTCCAGAAAGCGGGTGACACCCACCATATCCGGTTCGGCCGTCGGGATTTCAAGACCGAATTCTCCGGTATAGTTGAGACTGAAATTGGATTTTTCTCCGCGTTTGGTCGTGATGAGGATAACGCCGGCGGCGGCTTTCGAACCATAGATGGAAGCGGCAGCGGCGTCTTTCAGCACGGAGATGCTCTGGACATCGGCGGGATTGACGTAGTCCATACTGCTCACCTGTACCCCATCGACGATAATCAAAGGATCGGAGGTGCCGATGGTCGTTACGCCGCGGACCCTGATGCTTCCTGCGGATGCACCCGGAGCAGAGTTGTCGCGGGTGACAAGAACGCCCGACAGTGAGCCTTGAAGGGCCGTGGAAAGTGTCGTGGTTCTCTTGACCTCGATGTCTTCACCCCTGACTGAGGCCACGGAGCCTGTCAGGTCTTTCCGTTTGACGGTGCCGTAGCCAATCACGACGACTTCGTCCAAAAGTTTGCTGTCCGGCTCCAACGCAATTTCCAGACGGCTACGTGTGCCAGGGACGACGTCCTGGTCAACATAGCCGAAATAGGAGATGGTCAGAGTGGCTCCCCGGGGAACTTCAAGGGTGAAATCACCGTCAATCCCCGTTGTTGTTCCGTTCGTCGTTCCTTTGATCAGGACGCCGGCCCCCGTCAAGGGCTCTCCGTTCTCATCAGAGACGACACCGGTCACCTTGGTCGTCTGTTGTGCAAAAGCAGCACTACAGACCGTGATGGCCACAAGCAGACTTGCGGTCATACGTGAGATAGTTCCCAAAAATGAATTCTGGTGTTGCATAAGTTTGTAATTTTATTGAATGGTTATATCTTTGATTGTCAACCAGCCGTTTTTCTTGAGATTTGCATCTGCGGCAATTTCCAAAGCAGGATGATTGTTTTTCGTGACATCGACCAGGCCGAGGGCCCAGGTATATTTTCCGGGATGCAACCCTTCCAGCGACACTTTTGTCAAACAATTTTCCGGAGTTCCTTTTATCCACTTTGAAAGGTCGCTGTCGGTATCGATGGCCGTGCATACGGGATTGCCGCTCTTATCGAGCAAAGCCACGGCGAGTTTATATTTCTGATTCCACTGGAGAATATTGGTCGGACAATATCCCCACCCGATATTGTTCCAGCGTGAACTCACGCTTACGTTTTCTCCGCAACGGGCCTTGGACGGGACAGACACAAGGTCGGGATAAAGCCGGTAACCCCCTTCGGCCACAAATCGTTTGACCAGGTTGAAAGAGGTGCCGAACCAGGAACGGACTTCGTCGTTAATCCGGAAATCCATCATATTGACGTGCGTTGCGCGTGCGTGGGTGAATTCGCCGAGGCGGACATCTTCTGAATGTCCCTGGCGATAATGCCCGGAAGGGTCTTTCCAATAACTGTGATGGGCCGCCGTAATCCAGCCTCCTTCCATAATGATGGGCAGTTGATAACGCCATCTTTCTGCATAGGCCGTCTCCCATTCCTTGTAGTAACCATACATTCCGAAAGCATCGTGGCGCAGGCTGTATCCTCGGGAGATAGCCATATCCAGCATCATTTCGGTTTCGGGAGCGACATCCCCCCAACTGGTCTTGTTGGGGTCTCCTACTTGTCTGTGATAGTGAATGAATAAGGGAACCCGGCTGAAGGTTTTGGCGTAAAGTGCCGTAATCCAATCGAAAACTTTCACTTTGGCAGTGGGATCTTTGTAGGCGGTGGCATGGGATTCTCCCCATTTCCCGAGACCGAAAGCATCGATAAATTCTACCTTGTCGGAGTCGTTGAAATCTTCGGCAAGAGCCGTCAGGAACCGGGCATATTTTTCCTGGAACACCGGATCGTCCGAGTAGGGAGTCTTGTGCCTGCCATTCTCGGAAGTGAAAAACTCCGCACCTGCATCCATCACATAGAGAGGCGTGTTCTGTCCCTGGTCTCTCCCGTCGATAACGATGCGGAAGGCCAGTCGCATCCCACGGTCGCTGATGCTCTTGATAAGCCGGTACATGCGGCTTGACGGATCCCGCCATAAGTAATGGCCTTCTTCCGGCTCGAATGATGCCCAGCTGGTACGGATATAGGCGGTTCCGGAATAATCGGAAACTTTTACTGCAGTTCCTTCGGACGTGGGCATTGCATCATAGTTCTGGCTGGTCCAGAAATCATCGTCCCAATTGCGCCCCAGGTACATCACCCAACCGCAAAGGGGGTTTTTATAAACGCTTGTCGTGTCGGGAGAAAAGCGCACAACATCTTGCGCGCCCGCCATCATAAAGAAGGATGACAGAATGAATGTTATTATGGTTCTGCGGATCATCATTTAATATTGACTGTATGGATACGTGCCCATCCATCTTGGGTAAGCCGGCTGTTTTCTGTGGCCATTCTGAGGCCGGGCACATTGTTTTTTGACGTATTCACCAACCCGACGGCCCACATATATTCTCCGGAAGGAATGTCCTCAAGACGGATTGTTGTCTCATAGGATGTCGGTTTTCCGTTGAGCCACAAAGAAAGGTCGGTTTCTTCGGCAACAAAAATTTTTACGGGATGGTCGGAAGCATCCAGCAGGGCAAACCCTACTTTATAGCACTGATTCCATTGCGGGATGTTGGTAGGGCAGTACCCCCATCCCAAATTGATCCATCTGTGGGACAATTTGACCGAACTGCCGCTTGCTGCCTGTTTGGGAACTTTTATCTGGTCGGGGTAAAGGCGGTACCCTCCCCTCTCGATGAAGGATTGCACCAAATGGAAACATTTTCCGAACCAGGAAGCCGTTTCATCGCCGACCCGCAGGTCCATCAGATTCACGTGCGCTTCGGCTGAAGCGTCATACTCTCCCTGGCGAACGTCTTCTGGATGTCCTTCCCTGTATAGTCCCGAGGGGTCAATCCAATAGCGGTGGGTACCTCCGGTAATCCAACCTCCTTCCATCGCTATGGGTCTTTTGTAATTCCATTTCTTCGCGAAACCTTTCTCCCAATCCTTATAATAGCCCGTCATCCCAAATGCATCATGGCGAAGGCTGTAGCCCTTGGCTATCGCGCTTTCCAGCATCGGTTCCGTGTCGGACGGTACCGTATCTGACCAACTGTTTTGATTGGGATCGCCTATGAGACGATGATAATTGACAAAAAGGGGAATCCGTGTAAAACTCCGGGCGTAGAGGGAAGTGAACCAGTCGTACACACTCCGCTTGTTGCTATTGTCGCTGAAAATCAGCGCATGGGCTTCGCCCCATTTGCCCAACGAGAAGCCATCTATAAAATCAACCTTGTCCGGATTGTTGAAATCCCGGGCAAATTCTTGAATGAATTTTTCAAATTTCGCCTGGAATACCGGGTCGTCCGGATAAGGGGTCTTGTGATTGCCTCCACCCTCCGTATAGTATTTGGCTCCCGCGTCAATAACATACGAAGGGGTGTTCTGTCCTTGGTCTCTTCCGTCAATAACGATGCGGAAAGCCAGTCGCATCCCGCGGTCAAGGCAACTCTTCAGCAATTTGTAATAACGCGTCGTCTCGTCACGCCATACATAATTGCCCTCTTCGGGTTCCAGTGAAGCCCAACTTGTGCGGAGGTAAGCGGTGGACGCATAGTCCGACACTTTGACGGTTCCACCTGCCGAACAGGCAACGGCATCATATCCCTGGGATGTCCAGAAATTTTCGTCCCAACTGCGCCCCAAATACATTACCCAGCCGTTCAGGGGGTTTTTCAGTACGGATGTGCGGTCTGGAATGACCTTAATGGCTACGTAATCCGAAGAGGATGTCTCATCTGCCGGAACACTGTTATTCTTGCCACATGAAAACAGGAGCGGCAAGAGCATAAACGGCAAGACGAGAGTTTTGATAAAATTCATCTTTGTAATTCCGAGGTTTCTTCTTCGCAAAGATGGTGATAATCAAAAGAAATCATTTCCGCTTGTTATACGGAAATGGTTTCATTTTGTACGGATGAACAAAAATTAACCCCGATACTCGGTAGGAGTTTTGTCAAAACGGCGTTTGAAACAGACGCTGAAATACTTTGGGTTAGAAAAGCCGGTGCTCCAGGAAATTTCGGAAACGGTAAGGTTGGAGTCTTTCAGCAGTTGGGCGGCACGACGGAGACGAATATCCAGAATGAATTCTTTCACCGGCATCCCGGTCGCGGCTTTCAATTTCTGATATAACACGGTACGCCCGATGCCCATATCGGATACAAAGTCTTCCACATCGTATTCGTTGTTGTCCATGTTCTTTTCAATCAGTTCCATCGCCTTGGCAATCAAAGCGGCATCGGCATCTTCAATTTTTTCTTTGCCCGGCTCGACCAAAAACCGTTTGCTATAATGCCGGCGATATTCATCTTCGGTCCTGATCAGCACTTCGACCTGACTCATCAGATAAGCCATGTCGAAAGGTTTTTCCATAAACAGGTTGGCCCCGGCTTCCAGTGCCGACACCTTATCCTGGGTACTTCCGGAAAGGACAATAATCGGAATATGTGCCGTTTTCTCTTCTTCACGGAGCTGGTGACAGACCTGATATCCGTCCAGATTCGACATCTTCAAATCGGTAATGACCACTTGTGGAAGAACTTTTTTTACGCTCGCCACACCGCTTTTCCCGTCAGAGGAAGAATAGACGTTGTATCTGTGGGACAGGTGCATTTCAAGATATTTTCTCAATTCATCATGATCATCAATGATTACGACGGAATGGGCTTTTCGGGACTTCTTTTCGTGCGTCTCCATCGTATGGTCCAGGTCACGCAGAAGCGACTTCAATTCCGTGGCGGCAAATTTATAGGTATTGTCGTCAGGGGGAATCTCTTCTGCCTTGCCCTGTCTCAATGGCAACAAAACCTTGAATGTCACTTTCCCGTCATCTGATTCCAGTTGTATGGATCCATCAAGCGCATCGACCAGTTTCCGGACGATGGCAAGTCCGAGGCCGGTACTGGATTCGAAGTCGGAGGGTGAGCCGGTAACGCATTCGAAGTCTTTGAAGATTTTCTCCTGGGTGATGGCATCTATTTCAACGCCGGTATTGCTGACGAGCACTTCGACCCCGCTTTCCCGACTAAGGAAGGACAGAATGATTTCATTTCCTTCGGGTGTATATTTCACCGCATTTGAAAGCAGATTGGTAAAAATCTTTTCAATCATGTCATAATCGAAATGGGTGTACCACTGCTCCGGTTCCGCCGTAAAAGACATACGGAATCCCTTCTTTTCGGCATAAGGGCCAAACAATGCGAAGAGCCGGTGAAGAAAGCCGACCAGTTCCCCGGGTCGGGAATCAGGAGTCATCTTCTGGCTTTCAATCTGGCGGAACATAAGCAACTGACTGATCATTCTCCGAATCCGTCCGACATTCTGCTCTATCAATGAAGCATAGGTTTCCGCTTCTGATCCCGCGATTACCTGCTTGCGTAACTGGTGCAGTGGGTCAACGATGAGGGAAAGCGGGGTTTTAAGGTCGTGTGAAATGTGGGTAAAAAACTCAATTCGGGCCCGGATCAGAGCCTGTTGTTGCTGATAAATCTTGCGGTTGGTAAAGAAACGCCAGATCAATAACACCAGACTGGACAGCAAAAGAAAATAGATACAATTCGCCCACCAGGTAAAGAATGGGGAAGGTGCGATGTCAAACGCTATCGAAGAGACCTCCCGCCCCCAGATACCATCATTATTGGCCGCTTTTACTTCGAAACGATAACTGCCGGGCGGAAGATCGAATATTCGGACCAGGCGCTGATGCTTGGCAAGTTCCGACCAAGCATCGGAAATGCCGAGGATTCTGTATACAAAACTGTTGTTTTCTCGGTTCAGATAACTGTCGGCTGCAAAACTGATCTCAAGGCTCGATTGATTGTGTTTCAAATGCAACGGGGAAAACTGCGCGGAATGGAGTTGTTCCGGAGCGATGGGAGTATCGTTGATTTTCAGATTCACAAAATACACATGCGGCAGATACGGATTCGGAGCAATATGTTCCGGATTGAAAAGAATAAAACCATCTGTTCCGCCAAACAGCACTTCTCCTTTCGATGTCTTGAAAGAGGACCGCACGTAAAATGCTCCACATTGACTAGGCTCATTGACTGAAGATCGCCATATCGAATCCTTTTCTTCGGAATAACAGTAAATACCATCGCTCGTGCTCATCCACAGGGTAGATTCCTGCTCTTCTATTCCAAAAATATAGATTCCTTCCAGGGAAACGTCTGAATTTGTCGTGACGGAGTGGTAATTTCCCTCGCCATCAAGACGGTTAAGTCCGCCGCCGCGTGTTCCGAAATAGATGGAGCCCCCGGAACTGACACACTTGCAGCACAGATTGTTTGCCGCAAAACCGGCATCCCGAATATAATGATGGTGTAGAATGACATTCCGTCTGGAATCAGTTTCATAAAGCCCCGTTCGCGTCAGAATCATCAAATGCCCGTTCGCTGAACGGAACACGTCTTCTGCTTTCAGACGGATTGAATGCCGGGAACTGTCAAGAAAAGAAGCCTGTACAGAACGCCCCAGGGTGAAATCGTAATAAAGCAGCCAATCATCCGGGTCTGTCAGCCATATGCCTCTCTGTCCTTCCCGTTCAAATGAATAGATGTGGCGGGGTATGTTTTTGGACGAAAGTATGTTTTGAAATTTCTTTTGCCCGGGATCAAAACGCTGCAAGCCTCCATTATATAAACAGACAACCAGTCCTCCCGATTCCCATCGAAGACTTTTTATCATATTGGAATTCAATCCTACCTGGCTTTGCTGATTGTAGTTGGTAAAGAGATCGTCCCGTCTGTTCCATACGGTGATTCCTCCGCCTTCAGTCCCTATCCAGAGATTCCCGTCCGAATCTTCAGCAAAACAACTGACAATCGGATGCGAGAGCCCGCTCCCATCGGCCTTGAAATAGTCAGCGTCGCTGCCTCCGTCTGTTACCAGCGCAAGTTTTCCGCCATAGGTTCCGATCCAGATACCCTTGTCCCGATCGCGATAAACCGACCAGACCGAATTATTGGGCAAAGACCAGGGCCTGCCGGGATTTGCGCGGACCAATTTGTTCTGCCCCGAAATAATATCAATGCAGAATAATCCTTGCTGGGTAGCGGCCCAAATCTCTTCTTCACTTGCCTTGAATAATTGTTTTGCATTGATTTCCACACCATACTCAGCGGGCAAACGATAATTCTTCAACAAACGCCCATCCGTCGAATAGCAAAACAGGCCGGCATACTGAGTCAGAACATATACTTTTCCATTACATTCCAGGACATCTGCCACCACATCAGGCATTTCCGCGAAATCGTCGAATGCAGACCGTTCCCGACAAAGCCGCAGCAATTTTTGGGAAGAGGCAAGCCACACGGTATTCTCGCTGCAGGTCAGCATCAGGAAGTTTGGATCCGGATCAAGTTCCTTGGGCAAAGGAATCTCTTTTACATCTTCGTCAGGAGTCAGCGAAGTCACAATCCCGTCCCGGATAAACCACAGCATGCCGTCATCGGTTGATTCCAAAGATCCTATATTCCCGGGAAGAATCCTGCTAAAGGTCCGGGTGGAATAATTGTATTTCTGCAATCCCCGGTTCGTCGCAATGAATACCTGCTGTTTCCCGTCCATTGCCAGATGTCCGAAACTCCAAAAAGTGGAAGGATTCTGGCAGGTCACAAGGGAATTCTGTTGTACGAACCGGTTGCCGTCGAACATAAATACAGCATCCGCCCCGCTAAACCAGATCCTGCCTGTGCTATCCTTGGCAATACTATGAATCCCGCCGTTATAGGAGGCATCTTGGAAGGGATGGAAACGTAACTCTCCGGCTTGCATCCCGACAGGGAATGCCAGAAGGAAGAACAGAATAAAACCGAATGGGGTTTGTTTCATGGGCGGAAGTACTCCCGGAATCAAAGATCGTGTTTTTGCTTTTCCTGTTTTCCGCGCCTACTCCGCCTCAAGGTAGAAGATAGCGCTGGAGAAGGTCTTGTCGAGACGGGGGTTGAAGCCGCCGTTCATCAGGAAGTCGCCGGTGAAGGTGTCGCCGTTGCCCCACCAGCAGGACTTTTCTACATTAAGTTCGTTCACCTTGTAGCGCAGGTCGGGGTTGAGCCCGTCCAGGCGTAGGGTACGGAAAATCTCGCGGCTCTCATAAGACAGGTTGAATCCATAGACCACCGCCCGGCGCTTGTCCTGCGAGACATACATCAGGGCGTAACGTCCCTCTTCGGGTGCGACGAGCCGGTAGAGGTCTCCGTTGAACACCAGGTCACGGTACTGCTTGTAAGACTTGATACAGCGGTCGGCCAAGGCGCGTTCTGAATCACTCAGGTCCTTGGGCTGGAGTTCCATACCCAGACGGCCTGCGCAAGCCATATCGAAACGGAATTTGAGGGGCGTGATAGCGCCGCTCTGGTGGTTGGGAACGGCAGAAACGTGGCAACCCATAATGCTGGCCGGATAGATGAGACTGGTGCCGTACTGAACATACGCGCGGCACACCGCATCCGTATTGTCGCTGGCCCAGACTTCGTTGTGGTAAGCCAACTGTCCGTAATCCACGCGGCTTCCGCCGGAGGAGCAGCACTGGATGATGACCTCGGGATACTTTTCGCGAACCCTGCGCAGCACCTTGTAATAGCCCTGGACATACTCGACGAAGAAACGGTCCTGGTCTTTCTGCCAGTCGCTGCCGAAGGAGTTCACCACGCGGTTGCAGTCCCATTTGATATAGTCAATCTTGTCGCTGAGTTGCATCGTGCGGTCAAAGACGCCATAAACGAAGTCCTGTACGTCCGGGTTGCTCAAGTCCAGCAGCCACTGGTTGCGGCCCGTGTAGATTTCGCGGCCCGGGCTGCGGACCACCCAGTCGGGATGGTTGTTGGCCAAATTACTCTTGGGATTGACCATTTCGGGCTCAATCCAGATGCCGAATTTCAGCCCCTTGTCGTGGGCGTGAGAGGCGATGTAATCAATACCCTCGGGGAGTTTTTCCGTATTGAGTTCCCAGTCGCCCAAGCCGGCCCTGTCGTTGTTGCGGGCATATTCGCCGTTGCCGAACCAGCCGTCGTCCAGCACAAACATCTCCAAACCCATTGCTGCGGC
>CAMJRT010000027.1 GCA_946408295.1 uncultured Bacteroidales bacterium | reverse complement strand
ACCAACGCGGGAAGGGCGAAGGGTATCATAGCGAATACGGTTTTCTTTAATACGGCGACGGTGACGGCTACCACACCGCCTTCAACAACATTGCTGGCCGTCGCTCCAACGTCGGTTCTCATGGCTTTGTCATTTGATCACCCACAGGGCGACCGTTCCGACCACCCCGTAGATAAGGTTGTTATACCATTTCGGTTCGTAGTTCAAGTCGCAATCGGCGGTCTTGTTCCGCCGGATTCCGAGATCATAGGCGAGGTTATGAGAGGCCCACTCGCGGATAAGGGACTTCTCACTCCTTTCCCATACCGGGCAAGACGGGTGGAGGTTGCGGATGGCCTGCAGCTCCCGTCCGAACTTACCCTTGGGGACTTCGTGCGAACCAATCAACTTGATTCGGTCGTTGAAGATGCGGTACTTCACTTCTTGTCGTTCTTGTGGAGTTCCTTGTACTTTTCACTCTCCGGGTCGAACCGAGAGCCGTGATAGAAGAACTGCGAGAGGGTGTAGGCAAAGACCTCCATGATGACGATGATTACTCCCGTCATCACCACCCATTTCGCAATCTCCGCGAAAAGGTTTTCCTCGATGACCTTGCCGAAGCAAAGACCAAGGATGAGCATTACCACGGCCGTAACGACAGCCGTCCAAAGCATGAAACGCTTGCAAAAAGTTCTAATGTCCATAATAGTATAGTTTTAAGAGTTCTTGTATTCTCCGTTGTAGTTGTACCAAGTGTCTAACTTGTCAGAATATGCTGCCCAGCCGCTATCTGCGAGGTATTGGGCGAGAACGGCTTGGTCTCCGGCTTGCGACTCCCCGGGGCCGACATAGATTTTTGTTATTCTTGACGCTGTTCTCATGAAATAAGACGCAGGAGAAGTCACTTTCCCATTGTAACCAAGATGGAGTATGCACCCATTCTTAACATTAGAGTATAAATTACCTCCCGCGCTGGTAACATTTCCCATTACCTCAAAGAAAGCCAAGTCTTGATTATAAATCTCTTGGGCGGAAGAGTTAAACGATGCGTTCCCTCCTATTCTTAAAACAAAATCGTATGTGCCAACGCGCGTCTCTCGCCCAAATTGGTGGCCGGTGTTACTAACGGCAGTAAAATCTCCTTCGATTTTGATTGTCGCAAAAGCGGTATAGCCGTTAGTCGTTCCGCTGGAGTTTCCCTTTATAGTCAAGACGCCGAGTCTTGCTCCAGAGCTTTGGAACACACCAATGCCAGCGGAGCCATTAACTACTACATTTGTTAAGCCATAGCAATTAGCGAAAGCACCATTCCCTATCGAAGTAACCGACGAAGGGATAGTCACACTTGTTATCCCGGAGTTCAAAAACGCATTTGCTCCAATACTTGTTACCGAAGAAGGAATGGTCAAACTCCCCGTCATGTCAGAGCACGCTTCAAACGCGCTATTCCCAATTTCCGTAACGGAACTTGGTATCGTGACCGATGTGAGTCTATTCCAGCGATAGCAAGCGCCAGCCTTTATCCTCGTTATGGTGTTCGGAATTACCAAGTCTCGGACCTCAACATTGTTGAAATAGACATAGTGTGTATCGGAATTGTTACTGAAGTAAACGGAGTGGTTCGCTAAATTCAGTTGGTTTGGCAGGATAGACTGCGACTGAGCAAAATCCGTCACATACAATCTTACCAATGAGGTGCAAGCGTAAAAATTATTGCTACCTGCTGCAAGTGTTGCGTGGAAATGCAGCTCCTCCAAACTTCTCATTTCGTAGCACAATAAACCCAAGTAAGATATTACGGTGGCTGGCACAGTAAAAGATGTTATTCCGGTTCTTTGCAACAAATAACCACCTAAAGTTGTAACACATGGAGGTATCACAAAACTTCCAGTGAGACTCGTACAATCTGCGAATGCACTGCCACCTATTTCGTATAGTTCAGAAGTGGGGAGAGTAACGGATGTCAATGCACTACACCCATTAAATGCGTTTGCGTGTATATTTCTTACGGAGGATGGAATAACTACCGAGGTCAAACCCTTACAATACATAAACGCCCTATCCATAATCTCCTGAACAGAAGAAGGAATCGTTACGGATGTTACTTCTACACCATCTATGTAAAGATGCCCATTTTTCGATATGGTAAATGGAGTATGATTGCCAAATGAACATTGAAGCCAAGCCTCAATGGAAGGGATATTTATTCTTGTCAGTGATGAACACCCATCGAAGCTGGCGATATAGTTTACATCGAAGCTTCTTTGAATCGTAATTTCCTCAAGCGAAGAGCAGCCATAAAACGCGCGATGCCATACGCGGTACACATTCGGGCCGAAAGAGATAGAGCGCAGATTTATACACCCTTCGAAGCCTCCTCCTCCTACTACATTCTGTCCATTTATTGCTTCCAAGCCAGAGAAATATCTCAGCTCATCGAAAGAAGTAATATCTTCGTCGCCTCGGAAATATGGAAGAATGTTCGTCACTGCGGCGGCATCGGCCGTGGTCAATCCAACACCGTCTGTCGACCAATTCGCCACGCATATCCGCTCCACCTCCGGGTCAACAAAAGTGATGTAAATCTTCGTCGAGTCGTAGAGCAGATACAGTGATGTGTTGAACACCCGGGCGAGCACCTTCTTGATGTTCCCATCGTAGTCCTCTTGGTGCTCGATGTCGAGTTGCAAGTCTTGGATGTTCGACGCCGTAAGACCGCCAGCGGAAACATCTATCGTCCCCTCAATGAACGGCTTGTCAAGGACGGTCGCACCGTCGGCCGCAAGACCCTTGTATTGTGGTTGTGCGAGGGTCGGTAACATGTTCACGGCCGCCCGGGTCGTGTCCACATAAATTCCGAGCCAGAGGATGCGGATAT
The DNA here is from genome assembly GCA_946408295.1 of uncultured Bacteroidales bacterium. Next base: position 7,723 of record CAMJRT010000027.1, on the reverse strand, counting down.
AGGTCAGCACCTCCGAAGCCGCAAAGACACTTGCGAGGAGGCCGAAGGCGTCGACATCCGTGTCCTCGATATGGACGGTCTGGATATTGGAATAGCCAGCGACGGAGAGCGTAGTGAGGTGCTTGAGTCCGCGAAGGACGAGGCGCGTCAAGGTAGCAGGGAGGGCGAGGGTTTCAATCTTGCTGCCCGCCTGCAATTCCACCTGCTGGATAATCGTCCCGGCGAGGAGGAGAGTCCTCAAACGGGTGCAGTTATCAAGTCCGCTGATGGTGCGGATACTCGCCGCGTTGCGGAAATCAATCAGCTCGAGGCACTTGGTGTTCTGCGCGAGCACAACGCCGGGGATATTGGTCGTCACCCCGCCGTTCGGGTCGCCGATGATTAACTCCACCAACTTTGCCGCCGTGATAGTGATGTTTCCGAGGTCCTGCTGGCCGAGGTTAAGTGCCTTGAGGTTGCCCAGCGTGGTGTAGTAGTTCGATGCTTGGATATAAGCCGCCGTGTTACCTTGAGCGTCAACAGAGGCGGTAATTTGGCGGGGGGTATTTACGGGTGTCCGTTCCGCAGTCACGATGTTCGTTTGGCCGATTGCAAGAGCCGGGTACAGCCACATCATCGGGGTAAGCGTCACCTCCAACGAGGTCGGGCGGAAGGAAATCGTGCCGAGTTTCGTATCCGAGTAGTCACCGAACGGGCCGGTCCTAAACAAGGAGAGCATGTACACCGCACGCCTGCGCACCCACAACCTCTCGCCGGAGTAATGGTTGCCGAGGGCCTGCGTCAGCGGAGGGACGTTCTGCCCGTTGACGAGCCACGCCTGCTCGTATTTGAACTCGCAGTCGACGTTGTACGCGCTTTCCGGGAAATACGCCTGCGCGTTGTCCCAGAAACATTGGCTGATGAACGCGATGAATCCGTCGTACGGGTTGTTTGCGTGGGAAAGGCTGGTCATCGCCGCGATGACGCTCTTACCTATGGACCGGATGCCCTTGCCAGCGCCGTTGTTGTAATCCTCCCAATAGCACTCGTGGATGAGGTTCCAAAAGACCGAGTTGGAACCAGCGAAATAGGCGGTCGTGCCCGTCACGTCCTCGTATTCAATCATGTACGGCTTGGAGTCGCGGCCGGAGTTATCAATATCGAAAATGGTATCAAGGTCGTCCTGACGCCATTTCCATTTCCCGCCCGTATTGTGCCCGTTGACGAAATTGACTGCCGCCATCTTGTACGGGTAGGAGTTCTTTGCGAAGTTATCCGTCGCGCCGAAGATAAGGCAGAAGACGTAGTGGAAAATGGTGTCGTCGAGGTCGAACCACTCGCCGATTGAGGCCATGAAGCGTGCCCGCCGCTGGGCCTTGAACCACTCATTTTTATCATCCGAAGTAGACCCGGACGGAGTTCCGTTCTGCGAAAGCAGGCTGATGTCCGGCTTGTAGATTTTGTCGGCCTCGTCGTAGTAGTACAGCGTGTAATTCGCGTCACCCTCAATCCAAAACTGCATGTCCGGATAACCGAGCCTGTCGTTGTACTGCCCCAAGCGGAAATTATCCTCGTACGTTTCGCCAGAAAGGTGCGAGTTGATATACGCCAGCGTGTTCGCCGCGTTGCTCCGGTAATAGGGGTGGCTTTGAGTAATGGGGAAGATGAGTGTCGAGTTTTCCCATATCAGCTCGTATGCCGGCCAAAACTCGTCGTCAAGAATTGCACGAATAAGTGGCTGGTCCAGTGCGGCCTTGTTATCCTTGTTCGACTTGTCGATTTCCTTGTTGTGGCAGTTGCTTATTTCAAGGCCGGTGAGGTACGTGCCCTCGCCGAGGTTGACGGCCAATCCTTCCTCCGGGTAGTAGTACGAAACATCACCAGTCGCCCCCTCGGGGTCGCTTACGATATGCGGGTACGCGAAACGTGCAATGGGCTGGCTGTGGTCCGTTCCTTCAAGCGTGATAAGCGTGCTCTTGACCTTGTCGTAACCGAACGACGGCTTGTCGCCCTTGTCCGGGCCGATTGTGAACAAACCGATATAGGTGTAGGAGTCCGTTCCGGGGTTGTACTCAAAGCCGAAGGCGGGGTACTCGTAAACAGCCACGACCGGTTCCGGGCCGCTCCCTGCCATCGCCTGCGCCTCGTTCTGCAACCCGATAGCCTTGTTCAGTGCCGTGTACGCCCGCGTCGCACCAATCTTATGCGACTGCATCGAGGAGGCTTGGTTGATTTTCGCCGTAATACGCATCAGCGGCGGGTGGTTGTCCCCGTCAAACCGGACGGTCGTTGCCCATTGTGGCTCACTCCAAGTGTATTGATACGAACTACCCACCTTCGTTCGGGTGGAATACGAAACCGGGACCTTCTTCTTGTGCTCCGGGTCATCCGCATTCGCCTTGTCAATACGCCAGCGGATGTTCCAGCGGTAGTAGTTCATGGAGGTCGTACCCTGTCCCATCGTTTCGGGGTTCTCAATCTTCCAATCCCACTCCGGGTGCTTGCCGAAGTGCATCTCGAGGATGGACTTGCCCTCGGTTTTCTTACCCCAGCCGTTCGCGGCAGAAGGAACGCCGGAACCCTGCGTCATCTGGACCACGAAGAAGTTATAGTCGTTGTTCTTGACCGTTTCGTAGTCGATGTTCGTTGCACCAGCGTCAAGTACAGACGCCTGCTTGTAGTTCATCTCGTCCCGTTCCGCAACGTCGGCGAGCGAGTTGATGTAGTTCGTCTGCACCGCCGCATCCGAAAGCGCTACCGGGTAATGACGGATAAGGTAAACGAACACATCGGACTTTTCCGAGCCGATTACGAGGTTTGCGTTGTAACCCGTCCACTCCGTGGAGTTCGTGTACTCAAACAAGAAGTTTTTGCACCCGTTGATGTACGCCTTGACCAATTTCCGCGTGCCGCTGTAGTACGGGTTGATGGTCAGCACGAAATGCACCACCTCATCGTCGCAGAGGTTCGTTCCTTGATAAATGTCGTCGCTCTCGTCGCTGTTTGACGAGTTGTGGACAGTGATGTTCGTCGGCTTGATGCGAATGCCCCTGAATCCGGCCGCATCCGGGTTCGGGGAAAGCGTGATGACGTTCTCGTCGTAGTCGGCGCAGTTCACCACCTTGTAGGCGATTTCAAAGGTCTGGTTATCGCCGGAGAGGAGGTTGAACGCCGAAGCCGGAAGGACCATCCGCGATTTGGCTGGTATGCGGAGGCAGGATCGCCCGGCATCGTCCGTCGTCCATCCGTCGACCCCGTTAGCGAAGTCTACGCCCGTCCAAGTGGCCGCGAGTTCCGTATCGTTTGCCACGTTGATAATCTTCTCCTTGTTCGCTTCTCCGTTCAGTCGGTTGGCCGCGAGCATGTAGAAGTCGTACTCCGGGGTCGGCGGGAACACCGTCGAGTTGTCCAGCGGGACGTTGCCCGATGCCGAGGCTGGCGCGAGTTCAATCTCAAACCCGATGAAATACCCAGTGCCCTCAATTCCGGGCCACAGGGCCTCGTATCCAAGCGTCTGCTCGATTTCGGTAAGGACGTCCTCAAGGACGACATGGTTCTCGCGCACGACAGTTTCACCTTGCTTCTGCTGGAACGTGACATCGACGTCCGCGTAGGTAGCGTTGCCGTTGTAAACCGCGAACTTGCAGAGGACCGCGTTGGAGTAGTTGTAAATCTTGTCCGCGAGGAAATTGACGCAGACCAGCTTCGCGGAGGAAACATCTGCCGTTGCCACGTACATGATGTTGTACTCTATGGCTTCGGAGTTGATGCCCGGGGTGGAAACATACACCCGCAGCTTGTAAATGCCGGTCGGGAGTGAAAAGAACTCCGAGGACGGCGGTATAAGGTAGTAGTACGGGGTATTGACGTATGCGTTGGTCGTGCCAATCAGCACCGATATATCCTCAATTTCCAGCTCGCCTGCGGAATTGTAAACGGCGATATGGAGGGTCTTGGAGCCAGCGCCCGCGATTTTGAAACCGCCGAACTTGTGCGTCGCCCCGTCGTTCTGCATGACCGGCTGATACCAGAAGTTGTTGAACAGCTCGACGTAGAGTTCCGCGAGGTTGATGGAGTACACCAATGCCTGAGAAACCGAGTCGTCCTCCGCCTCAAACTGAATCTTCACGCGGTTCATGCCCTGCGCGAGCTCCCGGAACACATCCATCGAGATGGTCGAGCCGGGCGGGTAGAGGGTCCTTTCGGTGATGTTCTCGTATATGCCCGTAAGGCCCCGGTCAATCATGATGGTAACGTAGCAAGCTGTCTGCGTATCCGTCCAAGACAAGTCCGTGATGGATTTCGTTTGAACAACAAACGTGGCGGAAATCGGGCAGGTCCCGGAGTTCGTTGCGACGTTGATGTTCGTCGTCCCCGTATTGTTCGTGATGTTCACGCGGTAAAGGACGGACGAGAAGTTCATCGGGCAGGAGAATGTCGGGAGGCTCGTCTGTGACGGGTCGTTGATAAAGCTGTTCCGGTCCTCCTCGCTGGCGAAGAAGTACATCGTGTAGTTCGTCGGGTCGAACCACGCGGCCGCCGTAACATTACGGAGGTACGACTTGATGAACGCCTGCACGGCCTCCCCGGAAAAGGGCAAGCCTACATTTGCGTCGTTTCCCCAATCCTCGTCGAGGTTCTGGATGTTGTTTTGACTTGTCTTTGCCATGTTCTAATTGTTCTTCCAGCCGTAGCCGTCCTTCCAAGGGAGGTCGTTTCTCCACGCACCAGACGAGTAGCAGCAGCCCGCCTTCTCCCAGATGAGCCGCCCGGCATCATTGTAGACCGCCGTCACCTCTCTCATAGTGCCGTGGTCCATCCCGTAGATGCCCGTAGTTTCGGTAGCTGTGCCCGGTTTGTAAATCATTCCTCGTAAGTGCAATAAATCTTACCCTCCTCGTAGGAGGTCAACGCCTCAAACTCGGACTCGGTGAGGTAGATAAATTTCCCATTAACAAACTCCTCCGTCGCGTACCCCGTCAAGTCCATCTGCGTGGAGCCGAAGGGAATCCAAGTATATGTTCCGCCCGACTCTTGCGTCACATAGCGATCGTAGTTGTTGTTGCCGTCAGGGCCGACAAGGTAGGTATGCCCCAAGGTAGTGGCATCCGCCGTCGGGAGTGTGGTCACGATAACGTAGTCGTTGCTATCAATGTCCTCAAGAGATGCCGCACCGATATTATTCCTTGCCCTTTGTTGTTGCTCCGTTGTGAGCGTTTGTTGCTCATTGAACCTTACGACACCGGAAACATCTATCATTAGATTCCCGGAGCCGATCAAACTTTGGTTGTTTACCGTCTTGATGTTTGTTCCGGATACAAGCGCGTCCTGCTTCGCATTCCAAATGGATTTTTCTGCGTCAGTTACGAGCCGATGTTGCCCGTCGCTCGTCAATTCCGCGAGAGAGTATGAGGGTTTTGACGGGGCCTTCGCCCACGCGGGGACGGTGGGATCAACTTCTACTTGTATCGCTGTTTGCGCCTTTCCCAAAGCGGTTTGCACCGTGCTTGAAAGATCGGTGAACGGAATACCTCCGGACGGAAGGACATAGGAGTATGCGCTCCGCATCGCATTTGCCCGGATAGTAGAAAGGTCGGAAATTATGTCTTGCTTCCCATTCAGAGCGTTTGTGATAACGCGGTTCTGCACAGGATTCGTCGAAGTGGACGAAAGGGCCGCGTCAATCATTACCGATGAACCCATATCTATGTTTCCAGGCCCGAGGATGCTCTGCCCATTGATGGTCTTGATATTCGAACCAGATATGAGTAGCGGTTGGTAGTTGGAGGGGTTAAGACTATCCAACTTGGTCTTGTCCGCAGACGACATCGTTCCGGCTTGTACGGGTGATGCCGGGCCGAGTGCAAGCGACTTGTCGATAGCCGTCTGCACTTGAGGACCTTGTTGGGTTAGTCTATACTCTGCCATTATTCTTCTATTTCACGCATGATTCTTCTATTTCACGATTCCGTTGTCCGCGAGGAACGCCACTTGCTCGAAGGTGATGTCATCCCCGGATAATACACCGACGAGTTCATCCATTCCGACCGGACGGATGGAGACCTCGACTTCCTCGTTGTAGATGGTGGCGATAAGTTCGTTCGCCAACCTTTCGGATTCGAGGAAGGAGTCGTGTCCGGTGACAGGTTTGTTTTCGGCACGTTGGTTTCTCACATCGTCAATCTCGTCGGCCCAATCTTCTTGGAACTTGCGAACGATTTCGGTTCTCTTGTCGTCGGCTGTCTTGCTAACCCGTCGTAGTTCCACATAGTTCCAGACGAGGTTGGTTCGGACATCCGTGTCGGCTATCCGGTTCAACTTCATCCCGGCGAGGATGTTGACAATTGCGATGGCGTTGTTGTTTGTGAGTTTCATATAGTTTCCTTTTTGTTATTCTTCTTCGTACTCCGGTTCTTCGATTTGCTCGTAGATGGTATTGTATCCCTGCACGACGATACCGAGCCACCAAACATAGTCATCGTAGGCAATCTGTGAAGGCCGCGTGATGGTTGTGCTACCGCTTGATTCGCCAGGTACTCCTCCCGATTGAGCAGGGACGGTCACATTTCCGAGTGAAACTTGGGCAGCCATACTACCTTCGGCGGCTGGTCTCCCCTCCGCCGCATACATAAGGACAAGTGTCGGCTGTACCGTCCTTGCCGCACTTACTTCGTTGTATGCATACCAATCCACGTTTATGGTGGTGTGCGTGTTGTCCTGCCATACACCCCACGCATAGAATGAAAGGGATTGAGAGGAGGAACGGAAACGCAGTTCAATGCTATTCTCATCCCAACCGGCAGAGACATAACTCCCGGTAGAAAGTTGTCCGTTGTAGGGAATTTGTACGGATGAGAAGAACGGAAATGCCGTCCAATTACCGAGATCGGCATCCGGGAAATTGCTTATCGTTATCTGGACGTCTCCAGTGCCGAGCAGATTGTCGGATGTAACAAGGCGGTAATTGTTCGTGTCCCGATACAATAGGACTCCGAGATAGTAGCCGGAAAGCGGAGTGTTGCCGATATAGATGTCCGGCAGGGTAAGATTCCCGCTATTGAGGTTGTCGAGCAAGTCCCACGCGATTTGAGCCGTACCACCCGTCACATAGATTAGTGTTATCGGCTCTCCTATCGGGCATACTGCACCGTGATAGTATCCGTCAAAGTCAAAGAAGCGGAACCACTCGTTCGCACCGCCCTGCCCTCCACCTTTCCCTCTTGGGCGCAGGTATTCCCACCCTAACTGATTATGAACAAGTTTGTAGAGAAACGAACTGGAAGAAGTCGGAGAACCAAGGTCGGTGTACTCCGTAATGCTCAACCCATATTTCGCCTCGCGTCTTGCGGTGTCGGAGGTGACGAGACTTGCACTGCGGTACGGCTTGTACTTTGCCCATTTCTTTATGTTCCCATGGGTTATTAGACCGCCGATGTCGTTTCGAGACAAACCGAGAACGGCCTGAATATCGGCAATTGAGATACCCTGGTTGTTCACGGTGTCGCGGTATATTGTATCATTCGTGTGTGCCATCTTCGTCGTGTTCTTCATCGTCCGGTCGAGGTTCTTTATCCTCTCCGTTGTATTCGTGTTTATTTTCGTTTACACCTCCGGCAATACCAGGGGAGTCCGTCGTGCCGTTTTCGACCTTCAGGTTGCGATAGATTCCGTATGCGACAATCGCAAGGATGAGGATAACAATTAACACTCTCATGGCTTATGTTGTTTGTACGGAGCCTCCGGC
>CAMJRT010000026.1 GCA_946408295.1 uncultured Bacteroidales bacterium | reverse complement strand
GTTCCTTGGACGAGCGATTGGATGAGGCGGCGGTGAATGTCGTCCAAATCTCACCCAAATGGAAGCCGGCCCGTTTGCACGGCAAGAAGGTCCGCTCGACGCTGACCATACCCATTGAATTTATATTGAAAAGAAAATAGAGTAGTATGGAGTACAATTTCAAAGAGATTGAGAAGAAGTGGCAGGATTGGTGGAGTGCCAACAAGACGTTCCAGGCAGATAATCAGTCCTCCAAGCCGAAATATTATGTGCTTGATATGTTCCCTTATCCGTCGGGAGCGGGCCTTCACGTCGGGCATCCGCTGGGCTATATCGCCAGTGATATTTTTGCGCGCTACAAACGCTTGTGCGGCTTCAATGTACTGCATCCGATGGGCTATGACGCATTCGGACTTCCCGCCGAGCAATATGCCATCCAGACCGGGCAGCATCCGGCGGAGACCACCCGCAAAAACATCGACCGTTATCGTAGTCAGATGGACCGCATCGGTTTCAGTTTCGACTGGTCCCGCGAGGTCCGCACCTGCGACCCTTCCTATTATAAATGGACCCAGTGGGCTTTCCTGAAAATGTTTGCCAGCTGGTATGACCGCAGACTGGACAAGGCTCGCCCTATCGCCGAATTGGAGGCGATTTTCGCACGGGAGGGCAGCCGGGGGGTTGATGCCGCCTGTACCCGGGAGTTGGATTTCAGTGCCTCGGAGTGGCTGTCCTATGATGCCCGGAAAAAAGCGGAAGTGCTGATGAACTACCGCATCGCTTATCAGGGAGAGACTACGGTCAACTGGTGCCCGGCCCTCGGTACGGTGCTCGCCAACGATGAGGTGAAGGAGGGCGTCTCCGAGCGTGGCGGCTATCCGGTCGAACAGAAGAAGATGACGCAATGGCAGTTGCGCGTGTCGGCGTATGCCGGCCGCCTGCTCGATGATTTGGAGGAGTTGGATTGGACGGATTCGCTCAAGGATATGCAGCGCAACTGGATCGGGCGCAGCCAGGGTGCCGAAATGGTGTTCAAGGTCGTCAACGGTGACCAAACCTACGATATGACCATCTTCACCACGCGGGCAGACACCGTTTTCGGCGTGACCTTTATGGTGCTGGCTCCCGAAAGCGAGTGGGTGGCCAGACTCACGACGCCCGAACAGGCCTCCGATGTTGCCGCATATCTGGAACAGGTCAAGAAAAAGACCGAGCGCGAGCGCATCTCCCAGACGCACAAAGTCACCGGCGTTTTTTCCGGCTCCTACGCCGTCAACCCGCTGACGGGTGCTAAAGTCCCCGTTTGGATTTCCGAATATGTCCTGTCCGGCTACGGGACGGGCGCCATTATGGCCGTCCCTGCGCACGACAGCCGCGACTATGCTTTTGCCCGGCATTTCAACCTGCCCGTCATTCCGCTGATTGAAGGCTGCGACGTGAGTGAGCAGAGTTTTGATGCCAAAGAAGGCGTTATGTGCAACAGCGGTTTCCTCAACGGCCTTACGGTCAAGGAGGCCATTCCCGCCGCCATCGACTATGTTCAGGCGCACGGTATCGGCAAGCGCAAAATCAACTACCGGCTGCGCGACGCCATCTTCTCGCGCCAGCGCTACTGGGGCGAGCCGTTCCCCATCTACTACAAGGACGGTATCGCCACCCCGATGTCCGAAGAGGACCTGCCGCTCGAACTGCCCTCCATCGGCAACAATTACAAGCCCACCGAGACGGGTGAACCACCCTTGGCCCGTGCCGAAGGCTGGGAAATCGACGGATGGCCCATCGAAAAGAATACGATGCCCGGCTTTGCCGGCTCCAGCGCCTACTATCTCCGCTATATGGACCCGCACAACGACCAGGCTCTTGTCAGCCCCGAGGCGGACGCCTACTGGCGCAATGTGGACTTGTATGTCGGCGGTACCGAACACGCGACCGGCCACTTGATTTATTCCCGGTTCTGGAACAAGTTCCTCTTCGACCTGGGCTATGTCTGCGAGAAAGAACCCTTCAAGAAACTCATCAACCAGGGTATGATCCAGGGACGCAGCAATTTCGTCTATCGCGTCAAAGGGACCAACACCTTCGTTTCCCTGGGGCTGAAAGACCGGTACGACACGACCGAGTTGCACGTGGATGTGAACATTGTGCATAACGACAAGTTGGATTTGGAGGCCTTCCGCGCCTGGCGTCCGGACTACGCCGATGCCGAATTCATCCTCGAAGACGGGGAGTATATCTGCGGCTACGGCGTAGAAAAGATGAGCAAATCGATGTACAATGTCGTCAATCCCGATATGATTTGCGATACCTACGGCGCCGACACGCTTCGCCTGTACGAAATGTTCCTCGGCCCGATTGAGCAGAGCAAGCCGTGGGACACCAAAGGTATCGACGGCATCAGCCGCTTCCTTAAGAAGCTGTGGCGTATGTTCTACGACCGCGACGCCTTTGTCGTGACAGACGAAAAGGCTACGCCGGCCCAACTGAAAAGCCTGCATAAACTCATCGGAAAAGCCCGCGAGGACATCGAGAATTTCTCCTACAACACGACGGTCAGCGCCTTTATGATTGCCGTCAATGAGTTGGGCGAGTGTCACAGCCGAGAAATTCTCGAACCGCTCATCATCGTGCTTTCTCCCTTTGCCCCGCACATCGCCGAGGAGTTGTATCACGCGCTGGGACACGAGGAGAGCATCAGTTTCGCTGCCTTCCCGGAATATAACGCCGAGTTTACCCGCGAAGACAACTGTACCTACGCCATTTCTTTCAACGGAAAAACGCGCTTTACCCTGGAAATGGCCAAGTCGCTTTCACCGGCGGAAGTGGAGGCCCGGGTCCGTTCGTTGGACCAGACCGCCAAGTATGTCGGCGGGGGACAAATTGTTAAAGTGATAGTGGTTCCGGGGAAGATTGTCAATATCGTCGTTCGATGATTTTGTTTTCTTTGCGTTGTAGAAAAAGTTGCAAATTCACAACAAATTCGGAAAAAACGCAAAGAAAAAGAAAAAAGGTCAAGAAAAACAAAAACTTTTTCAAGAAGGTCGCCAAAATTTTTCAGGCGACCTTTTTCGTTCCTATTTTTGTGTAAAAACGACTTATGGAAACGGAAAGCTTCTTGTTGATTTTGACCTCGGAACGCGTGTTGTGTTTGCTCTTTTCCGCCGGGGTGTCAAGTATGTTGGTGTATTTGCTTTTCAAGTTGGAAGGCGCTGCTTCAACCCCTCTTTGGTTTCCTCTTTTAAAAATGGTGGTGATGATGGCCGCCATTATCCAATCGATCCTGCTCTTGGTGTTTTCCTATTCGCGCGTATCCTTTTTGACCGCCTTATTAATCATTTCGTTGCTCGTTTTAAGCTTGCGCCCGGACTACGTTCATCATTCCCCTCCCTTCCTATGCCTGACATTTGCGGGCATTACTTCTTTTCCCATCGTGGATTATTGCGCACGCCCCGATATGATGGTGGCCCTGGCTTTTTCCTTTTTGTTGCTGTCTTCGGTGGTGGAATATGGGTCTGCGGCCTGGTTCTTCGTTCACAAAACCGCAGAGGTGCGTCTGGCGCAAGTGTCGGTGATGGTGGAGACGCAAGGCTTCAAATTCGTTTCCGTTTCTCTTTATGCCATTGCTTTGCTGGCCTGGTATCTGGGTTGGTCTGCGGCGGGTCTGGTCTCGTTGTCCATTTTTGTGCTGTATGCTTCCTTTTTGGTGTGGTTGTGCTGTTTGCGCCCCGGCCAGTTCTTCCGTCCCATCCCGATGGAGCGCCTGCGCCGGGAAATTCTCAAGAATTTCGGGGTGGAAATCCTGTTGGGTATGGAAAAAGACAGCAGCGGACAGGGCATCTATCAACGATTGTGCTATTATTTTGAAAAAGAGAAGCCTTTCCTGGATCCGGATTTGACTGTCGGAGAAGTGTCGCGGACCCTGTTTACCAACAAAGTCTATCTGGGGAAAGCGATCAAACATTATGCGCATCTCAACTTTCCCCGTTTTGTCAACCGTTATCGGGTGCGCCACGCCCAAACGCTTTTCAAGGCCAATCACAATCTTAAAATCACGCAGTTGTTCCTGATGTCCGGCTTCAAGACCAAGGCGACTTTCGACGCCGCTTTCCATCTCGAAATCGGGGAAAGTCCCAAAGAATGGTGCGATTTTGTGCGTTCAAAAAGCAAATAATTTTTATCTTTGTCATCGTATCGGTCAATTTTGTGTTTATGGCAGACGAAAAGATTATTTTCTCGATGAACGGGGTGGGTAAGATTCTCCCCCACAACAACAAAGTTATCCTCAAAGATATTTACCTTTCTTTCTTTTATGGGGCCAAAATCGGCATCATCGGCCTGAACGGCTCCGGTAAATCCACCCTGATGAAAATCATCGCGGGGTTGGAAAAATCTTACCAGGGCGAGGTGGTCTGGGCCCCCGGTTACAGCGTGGGCTATCTGGAGCAGGAGCCGCAGATGGATCCGGACAAGACCGTGCTGGAGGTTGTGCAAGAGGGGGTTCAGGAGGTGATGGACCTGCTGAAAGAATATGAAGAGGTGAACCTGAAGTTCTGCGAGCCGATGTCCGACGACGAGATGAATGCGCTGATTGAACGACAGGGAGAACTGACCGAGAAAATCGAGCATTGCGACGGATGGGAAATCGATGCCAAATTGGAGCGAGCGATGGACGCCCTGCAATGTCCGCCGTCCGAGGCCAAAGTCTCTACCTTGAGCGGGGGCGAGCGCCGTCGCGTGGCCTTGTGCCGCCTGTTGCTCCGTCAGCCGGATGTGCTGCTGCTCGACGAGCCGACCAACCACCTCGACACCGAGAGCGTGCAGTGGCTGGAGGCCCATTTGCAGCAATACAAGGGTACGGTCATCGCCGTCACGCACGACCGTTATTTCCTCGACAACGTGGCCGGCTGGATTCTCGAACTCGACCGCGGTGAGGGCATTCCCTGGAAGGGGAATTATTCCTCCTGGCTCGACCAGAAAACCCAACGACTGGCGATGGAGGAAAAGCAGGAAAGCAAGCGCCGCAGGACCCTCGAGCGCGAGTTGGAATGGGTGCGGATGGCCCCCAAGGCCCGTCAGGCCAAGAGCAAGGCGCGTCTGGGCGCGTACGAGAAACTGGCCAGCGAGGACTCGTTGCAGAAAGAGCAGAACCTGGAAATCTATATCCCCAACGGCCCCCGCTTGGGCGACAAGGTCATTTCTTTCAGCGGCGTGTCCAAGAGTTATGGCGATAAACTGCTGTACGAGAACCTGTCCTTCGTCCTTCCTCCCGCCGGCATCGTGGGCGTCATCGGGCCGAACGGCGCCGGCAAGACCACGCTCTTCCGCTTGATTATGGGGCTCGAAAAACCCGACACCGGCTCCATTGACATCGGCCCGACGGTCAAAATCGCGTATGTGGACCAGCAGCACAAGCGCATCGATCCCGACAAGACCGTGTACGAAACGATTGCGGACAATTCCGAATTTGTGCGTCTGGGCAACCGTGAAGTCAACGCCCGGGCCTATGTCTCGCGTTTCAATTTCTCCGGGGCGGACCAGGAAAAATTGTGCGGCATCCTTTCCGGCGGTGAGCGCAACCGTCTGCACCTGGCCCTGACCTTGAAGGACGAGGGCAATGTCCTTCTGCTCGATGAGCCGACCAACGATGTGGATGTCAACACCATCCGTGCCTTGGAAGAGGGCTTGTAGCGTTTCGCCGGCTGCGCCGTGGTGATTTCCCACGACCGTTGGTTCCTCGACCGCATTTGCACGCATATTCTTGCGTTCGAGGGGGATTCACAGGTCTATTTCTTTGAAGGTACCTATTCCGAATATGAGGTGAACAAGAAGATGCGCCTGGGTGCGGATGCCACGCCCAAGCGTTTCAAGTATAAAAAACTCGTGTAGTCTCTCCGCGGGCTTCTAAACGCATGGAAAATGAACAAGATTCTCAAATACGCCATCCGTTCCGTCAAGTATTTTATCTATCTCGGGTGCTTCCTGGTGCTGGTGCTTTTCATCCTTTCCCGGCTCGGGATGGTCGAGTGGGATGTGAATGTGATGTTTGAAGACGGGGTGAAATCCGTCTGGAAAATCGTAATTATGCTGGCGGCCATCGCCTTTATTTACCCTTATGTCGGCTTCCAGCGCCGGATGGCGATGCTTAATGGCAGTTGGTCCGAACGCCGGGATGAAATCGTTGCGGCCTTGGAAGAAAAGGGCTACAAGTTGCTTCGCGAATCCGAAGACGGAGCCGTGTTCCGCCGCCGTTCCGTCATTCAGCGCATCACCCGTATGTTCGAGGACGATATCGTCGTCACCCAGGCCTTCGGTGCCTTCGAACTGGAAGGGCTCCGCAAAGACATCGTCCGTCTTACGATGTACCTCGAATACCGGCTCGGAGAGAAAGAGGACGCTTAAAACAGCGTGGGTTCAAGTTGTTTGAGGTGGAAAGATTTGCGGTGGTGGGGCGTGAAGCCGAATTGGAGGATGGCGGCGATGTGGTCGGGCGTGGGATAGCCCATATTGCGCTCCCAGCCGTATTGGGGGTACTCCTTGGCGAGCGTTGTCATATATTCGTCCCGCCAGGTCTTGGCCAGGACGCTGGCCGCAGCGATGCTGGCATAGGTCGCATCTCCCTTGACGACGCAGGTGTAGGGGATTTTTTCGGGCATCGGATAGAAGCGGTTGCCGTCCACCAATAAAAATTCGGGGCGGACGCCCAGATGCCGGACCGCGCGCTGCATTCCGGTAAGGGAGGCCCGCAGGATGTTCAGTTGGTCGATTTCTTCGGCGCTGACGGCTTCCACCGCCCAGGCGACGGCTTCTTTTTCAATCACTTCCCGCAATAAGTCCCGGTCTTTGCGCTTCATCTGCTTGGAGTCGTTCAGCAGCGGATGATGAAAGTCCGGGGGCAGGATGACGGCGGCGGCATACACCGGTCCGGCAAGAGGTCCGCGCCCGGCTTCGTCCAGGCCGGCTTCTACCCGGCCGGCTTCCATATAGGGGGACAAGGATATGCTTTTGGGACTCATAAGCCCTCCGTTCCGCCCGTTGAGGGCTCGGTCAGAATGCGTCCCTGCGGATGCGCATAGCGGGCAGGGACCACGCCCTTGCAATCCTTTTCCAAAAACAGCGATACCAAGCGCGTATCCGGAAGGGTAAGGCATTTTTGGACCGGGCAGCCGCAAAGGGCCGTGTTTCCATCCCCGCCGCCCAGCATATATTCGTTGAGAACGACGCTATAACGGCGATTGTCGTCCATCTTCCGATAACAACCGTCAGCATCGAGTACATCCACGGACGCGACATGATGCGGCTGCCCTTCGGGCGGCCGGGCAATGGTATAGCGGAGGCCTGAGACTTGAATGAAGCCGCCGCACTCCTCGGGATAGAGTTGGATCCCGTTGGTGAGAAATTGACGGATTTGATGCCCGGAAGCCGAAATGACATAGACGGCATCGTGGTAGGGAAGGGTGTCAAACAGTTGGTGGTAGGTCCAGGTGCCGGCCGGAAGATTTTCCCGCAGGTTCCCGGCATTGATCATCGCGATGTCGGCTCCACCGGCCCGGCGCAAGGCGTCGGTCACGAAGTCCCCCAGGTTGGTTTCCCGGTTGCGGACCAGACGGTTCCCCTGCCCGTCGTCGGCGAGCAGGCTGAACGAACTCTTTCCAACAACCCGGTTCAACAGGTTGTCTGTCAGCGCATTGAGACTGTCCAATGTTGCCTGGACTTTCTCGCTGCGGTAGGGAATGTCTTTCAGGCGAATGGTCTCGTGCGACATCTTGCCGTCGGGATGGATGGTGAGTTTTCCGATGTGGCTGAATTTGCTGCCGCACTGGACCAGCAAAACGGCTTTTCCGTTGGAGTCGTATAGGGTGTCACAGGGAATCAAGGCGTGGTTGTGCCCGTCCAGAACCGCATCGATGCCGTACGTGGCGGCCACCATCGTCCGACAGTTGACCGGGGTGTCTTTGCACGGACGGTCGCCCAAATGCGAAAGCAGAATGACATAATCCGCTCCCTGGGCCCGGACTTCGTCAATGCTTTGCTGGAGAATCTCTGCCAGGTGGGCCTCTTCAAGGTCATATCGGTGCCGCCCTTGTTCGTCATAGAAAGAAAAACGCTCCGAAAATACGGCCTGCGGAGTGGTCATCCCTATCCAGCCGATGCGTTTGCGTCCGGCCTGGCTGATGAGGCTGGCGGGGAAGATACGTTCAGGGCCTTTTTGCCCCGTCGTGTCAAGTTGCACCAGATTGGCGCATATCACCGGACAACCCACGCGATTGCCTTTCCGCAGCCCGCCGTCCTGTTCGGTCTCCCCGCAAAACTCCCTCAAACGCTCCATCCCGAAATCGAACTCGTGATTGCCGGGAATCATCACGTCGTAGCCGACCCGGCGGATGACCTCGACGGGATATTCGCCCTTGGAAAGCGTGCCCATAGCCCCTCCTTGCAGAAAATCACCGGAGGAGGCCGTGAACACAAAGGCGGTGTCGGCCGCCGCTATCGCATCCCGGAAGCCGGCAAGGGCAGCATACCCTTCCAGCGCGCAGTGAGCGTCGTTTTCGTGTAAAATGACAATCGGTTTTTCATTTGTCGTACACGCACTTGCCAGCAAAAAAAGGCTCAGCGCGGTGGTCGTAATATTCACAAAAAGCTTCATCTTGTCACGGATTATGCGCAAATTTACGCGAAAAAGAATTAATTTTGCACGTTTGTTTTGAATATTTGACAATGAAACTGGAAAATATAATAATCAGTCCTTCCCGAATTCTCCATTTTTTTGCGAATTTGGTCAATATGAAAGATGATTTGGCGCTGACGGAGACGGCATCATCGATTCGCAATAATGTTCCTTTCCGGGGCGCCAATGTTTTCATCTTGGCTTTCGCTATTGTGATTGCCTCTGTTGGCTTGAATGTCAACTCCATTCCGGTCATCATCGGCGCAATGCTTATATCCCCCGTAATGGGGCCGATTTTGGGCTTCGGGTTCGGCCTGGGAACCCTTGATCGTGATTTGGTCATCGATTCGCTCAAGAATCTCGCCATTATGGTGGGCATCAGCATTATGGCTTCCACCTTGTATTTCTTGTTGAGTCCCCTCAGCCTGGAGAACCCGACAGAACTGCTGGCCCGCACCAATCCCACCATTTACGATGTGCTGATTGCCTTTTTCGGCGGTCTGGCCGGGATTTTGGAGAACTCCCGCAAAAACAAGGGGACGGTGCTTTCCGGCGTGGCGATTGCCACCGCACTGATGCCTCCCCTCTGTACGGTCGGCTACGGCATTGCCATCTGGAACTGGAGTTATGCCAGCGGTGCGTTCTATCTTTTTATGATTAACAGTATCTTCATCGCCCTGGCGACTTTCTTCGGAGTCAAGTACCTCAAGTACCCCGCCGTATCCGATTCCCTGGGCGGAAGATACCGGCTGAAACCCGGCTGGGTGTCGTTCTTGCTGGTCTTGATCATCGTCCCCAGTTTGATTTCCGCTTTCAACATTGTCAAGGAAAGCAATTTCAAAATCAACGCGGGCAAGGTGGTCCAGGAAAACAAAGCGCTGGGCAAAGGTTTCATTTACGACCATAAGGTCGATATGACCACCAAACCCGCCACCATCGAGTTGTATTTCGCAGGAGAATCCCTGACGCCGGCCGACCGGGAGCGCCTGTATGCGAGTGCCGAGAAATACGGCATCACCCGTTCCCAACTTATCTTGAAAGACGATGCTTCCGTGAGTCGCGAGTTTATGTCGGAGTCGGAAATCATCAAAAACATTACGGCCTCCAGCGAAAAGCAGCAGCGTGCGCTGGGAGACACTATCATCAGCCTGCGTACCCGGCTGGATGCCTATCAGGCCAAGGATATGCCCATCAAGAGTATCGCGGATGAACTGTCTGTGCAATATCCTTCCGTCGCCAGCCTGACACTCGCCCGCGGCGCTTCTTATAAGGTAGAGGCGCAGGAAGCCCGGACGGGGGATAAGTCCTCGGAAAATTCCGTCCCGGGGGACACGCTGGCGGCTGCCAAGCCGGTTTCAGCGCCAGATCGTCATTCCGTCTTGTCCGATGATGACGCGATAGTCGCGATGATACGCCTTTCCGCCCCGTTGGCGGACGGCGATAGGGAGCGTATCTCCCGCTACTTGACCGTCCGTCTGGAAGTCAAGCAAGTAAGCGTGATGATTGTCGAGTAAGGCCGCCGGACCTTCCGGCTTCGTCTCAGATGATATCAAGCACATAGGCCACCATTTCCCGCATCCGGCTTTTGTAGTCGGGGAAGGCCTCTTTGCGGTGGCGGTTGGCAATGGCACAGCAGATGGTACCGGCATTGTGGCCGAGCAGGCCGCCCAATCCCGCGATGGCCGAACTTTCCATTTCTATGTTGGTGATACGACGGCCTTCGTAAGAGAAGGATTCGAACTTGCGGACCAATCCGGGTATCGTCGGCTTCAGGCGGACGCTGCGGCCCTGCGGTCCGTAAAAACCCGGGGCGGAGACCGTCATTCCCATCCGGACATCCGTGCCGCTGAAGCGCGAAGTCATTTCTTCGCCCGCTTTGACAAAATAAGGGGAGGCGAGGCCGTCTTTCCACCCGCAATGGGCTTTGAAGGCCGCTTCATAGTCTTTCAACATCAGTTTTTCCCCGTCTTTGTACCAGCTTAGCAGTCCGTCGCAGCCGATGGAAATCTCCGAATAGATGTACGCTCCGAGCGGGATGTCGGGTTGGACAGCGCCACAAGTGCCGATACGCAGGAGATTCAACTTCTTTTTCTGCTCCTT
>CAMJRT010000025.1 GCA_946408295.1 uncultured Bacteroidales bacterium | reverse complement strand
ATTCCACGCTTCTTTAGCAAGTTTTCAACAGTTTCTTAACAATCCGCTGTCTCATCTTTTGGCTTTTCATGTTTTTCGACGAAAAAATACAACTCATTCAACAAAATCTGGCATCCGGTAAAGAACTGTATTGTTCCGGTCTATCCCTTTCAGCGCGATGGTTCGTTGTTGGTCAGACACCGTATGAGGGTCTTCATTTTATCATTCTTCCTGATCAGGAGAGTGCTGAATATTGTGCTGCCGATTTATATCATATTATAGAAGGAGATAAAGTATTTTTTCTTCCTCATTCCGGAAGGAATATTGAAAAAAGCAATTATCGCTCCACTTTAAGGGTTCAACGTACCTCGGCCCTGGGAAAAATCAAAGAACACCGTCCTCAAGAGCGTTTGTTTATTGTTTCTTATCCTTTCGCTTTGGAAGAGAAAATTCCTTCTATGAGCCATTTCAAGCCATTGGCTACTTTAAAAATAGGACAGGAAATATCTCACGAAACAATTTCCGCTTTATTGTATGAGCATGGTTTCGAACGAGTGGATTTTGTCAGTGATCCCGGACAATATGCCATCCGGGGTGGTATCCTTGATATTTTCTCCTATTCCATGAATCAGCCTTATCGCT
This sequence comes from uncultured Bacteroidales bacterium, assembly GCA_946408295.1. Next base: position 10,360 of record CAMJRT010000025.1, on the reverse strand, counting down.
TGGCTTTCTTTGGAAATGAAATAGAAAAAATCAGTATTTTTGATTGTAATACCCAGCTTTCTGTAGAAAATATTTCTCAGGCAGATATTTATTCCTCTTTCTTTACGAACGAAGAAGAAAACAATGAATACATCCTTGAACATCTTCCCCAAGACACGCTGATTTGGTTGGAATCCGTTGATTTATATAAAGAAAGTTCATTTTATCCTTTTATAGAGAATTATAAGCGCGTTTTCCTGACCCCTCCTGTTGAGCGAAACAAATCTATTTGCACCATCCCTTTCCATGTGGCAGCCCAACCTGTCTTTCATAAGAATTTTGAATGGATGATAGAAGATATACGTTCAAAAAAGGAGTATGGGTATAAAGTGATGGTATTCGGAGAGAAAAAACAACAACTTGACAGGCTTTCTTCCATCATTGCCCAGAATAATGGTATTCAACCCGAATTCATTCCCGGAAAAAACCTGCACGAAGGTTTCATCGACCATGATGCCCGTGTTTGTTGTTATACCGATCATGAATTATTCGACCGTTTCCACCGGGTCACGCTGCGTCGTACCGTCGATAAAAGCGAACAGTTGACCATCAACGATTTAACCAGTTTTTCGATAGGAGATTATATTGTTCATATAGATTATGGAGTGGGGGTTTTCGGAGGATTGGTCAAGATTGCGGACGATAAAGGCCGCATGCATGATGTAGTGAAATTGGAATATAAAGACCACGATGTAATTTTTATTTCCATTCATTCCCTTCACAAAATTTCGCGCTATAAATCCAAGGACAGTGAAGCTCCGCATATTCATAAATTGGGAAGCAAGACCTGGGCGGCTACAAAAATTGCGGCGAAGAATAAAGTGAAGGATATAGCCAAGGATTTGATTCGTCTCTATGCCAAACGAAAGGCTTCTTCCGGTTTCGCCTTTTCTCCAGACAATTACCTGCAGGAAGAGTTGGAATCTTCCTTTATGTATGAAGATACTCCCGATCAGGATAAAGCGATTCGCGCGGTCAAACGGGATATGGAAGATACCTGTCCGATGGACCGGCTTGTCTGTGGTGATGTGGGTTTCGGAAAAACGGAAATAGCCATCCGAGCCGCTTTTAAAGCCGTTTGCGACAGTAAACAAGTAGCTGTGCTGGTTCCTACCACCATTCTCTGTTTGCAACATTATAATACATTCACCTCCCGCCTGGAAAATTTTCCTTGTCGCATCGAATTTGTATCCCGTTTGAGGACCACCAAAGAAATCAACGCCATCAGGCAGGATTTAAAGACAGGAAAAATCGATATTGTCATCGGTACGCATAAACTGTTGAGCGAACAATTCGAGTTCAAAGATTTGGGGTTGTTAATCATCGATGAAGAACAAAAGTTCGGCGTCAGCGCGAAGGAAAAACTACGGCAGATGAAAGTGGGAGTGGATACCCTGGCATTGACGGCCACCCCGATTCCCCGCACCCTTCAGTTTTCTTTGTTGGGAGCCCGGGATTTGTCGGTTATTCAAACCCCTCCGCCCAACCGGATTCCCATCCAGACCGAAATTATGAATTTCGATAAGGTGGAAATCAAGCGTATTATTCATTATGAACTCAAGCGTGGCGGCCAAATCTTCTTTGTCCATAATAAAGTGGAAGAATTGCCGGCTATTGAAGATGTGTTGCATCGTCTGGTACCGGATATGAAAATCTGCGTGGCACACGGTCAAATGGAATCCAGGATTTTGGAGAATAAAGTATTGGATTTTATCAACGGGGATTACGACCTGCTGCTCTGTACCACCATTATTGAAAACGGACTGGATATTCCTGCAGCCAATACGATGATTATCAACCAGGCGCAGAATATTGGCCTCAGCGACTTACATCAATTGCGCGGCCGGGTAGGGCGTTCCAACAAGCAGGCATTTTGTTATTTGATCATACCTCCTCTCACTTCTATTTCAGAGGATTCCCGCCGTCGCCTGAAAGCCATTGAGACCTTCAGTGACCTGGGCAGCGGATTCAACATCGCTATGCAGGATCTGGATATCCGTGGTGCCGGCAACCTGCTTGGAGCCCAACAGAGCGGTTTTATCAGTGATATGGGTTTGGAGACCTTCCACAAAGTGCTGATGGAGGCGATGGAGGAACTGGGTGTGGAAACGGGCTATAAAACGCCCGCAAATACGGAGCCATTCTTGACGGATTGTACGGTAGAGACCGATCAGCCGGCTTTGCTGCCGGATACGTTCGTGGATATTACGGTAGAAAAGATTCGTATTTATAAAGAATTGGATACCCTTTCAGATGACCGGAGCCTGGAAAAAGCGAAAGATCGTCTGATCGACCGGTTCGGTCATCTGCCGCCCGAAGTTGAGAATCTGTTTATGGTTGTACAAATCCGCCGTCAAGGACGGCATTTGGGGTTTGAAAAAATCATCGTCAAGAACGGCATTATGATTGCGTTCTTTATTTCCAACCCGCTTTCTCCCTATTATAAGTCCGATGTTTTTGCCCGAATTCTCGATAATATTTCCGGAATGGGTACTGTTTTTGAGATGAAACAGGGGGAGAACGGAAAGTTGAAATTGATTTCCAGAAATATTCATTCTTTGCAAGATGCACAGTGTATTTTGCATAAATTGGAAGTGAAAGAACATTAAAACGGTTTCTAAATTTTGAAAAATGGATTAAAAATCGCAACTTTGCAGGTTAGTATCCGTTTTTTGGATAAAAGTGTTGATGAAGCGTAGTAGAAATATCGGGATTTTAACCCTCTTGTTTCTGTTGTCCGGAGCGTTATCGCTGCGGGCACAGTCAGGGGCGTTTTCAACCTATTCCCCTTATTCCGTATACGGCGTCGGAAGCCGGATTACGGAGGGAACTGCATTCAACAAGACGATGGGCGGTGTCGGTATCGCCACCCGTAATAATCGTTATATCAATTATTTGAATCCGGCTGCCCTTACGGCCCGCGATACCCTGGCTTTTATGTTGGACTTTGGCGTGAGCAATACCAACAAATACTTCACTCAGGGAGATATCACTTCGGTGAACAATCAGTTCAACCTCAGCAATTTTATTATTTCCGTTCCCATTTATCGCAGTTCTGCACTGGCCATTGGTATTACCCCATACAGTGGAGTCGGTTATGATTTCTCTTATGTCGAGTCGCGTCCGGATATTATCGGTTATACGGGTAATCTCGATTATCAGGCGTATGGTCAGGGAGCATTGACTAAAGTATTTCTCTCTGCGGCCGCCACTTTTTGGAAGCGGTTTTCTGTAGGAGCGGAAGTGGATTATTATTTCGGTCATATAGAAAAAGTATCCAACAAAATTTTTGAACAGGCGGCATTTCGTTCTACCTATGGCGGATATAACATGAAACTTTGGGGAATTGGCGGCAAATTCGGTCTTCAATACGAACACCGCTTCAACAACCTGAATTCCTTGACGGCGGGAGCGACATACCGGCTGAAGACTCCCATCCACGGGACCAACGAAGAATATTACCACGCCACGCTTTCCAGCGTCCAGGATTCTGTCTATACCGAAAATGTGGGCAGTCAGGGTGTCAAACTGGGTGATGAAATCGGTGTGGGACTGGCCTTGAAATTGGACGGAAAGTGGAGCGTCGAGTTGGATTATCTGTACTCAGACTGGCGGGGAAGCAACTTCAGTTCGGCCCGCGGTTTTGCCGTTCAGACTGAAGAGAACCTGACTTTTGAATCCGTGGCATCCCATGCCGTTCGTGCCGGCGTCGAGTTTGTGCCCAACCGGAACGACATCCGTTATTACTACCGAAGGATGGCATACCGGGCCGGACTCTATTATGATACGGGAGATTTCCGCTATGGTCCGTATGCCGTAACCAGTTGTGGATTAACACTTGGCGTAACATTCCCGGTCTTCCGCTGGTTCAACGGATTTACATTGGGCATAGATATTGGAAGGAGAGGTACCACACAGAACAATTTGATAAGGGAAACTTATTTCCAGGTAAACGCGAGTATGAACATACATGATGTATGGTTCCAAAAACCGAAATACGAATAATGAATACCTAAAAGATATGAAAAAAGTAGTAGTTATTTTCAGTGTAATCGCCCTTTTGTTTTCGGGCGTCAGCGCTTCTGCCTATGGAAAGTACGGAAAAGACAGCGCCGAGTGTTTGAAGTACTTGTCTTTCTACAAAGACCACTTCAAAGTAAAGAATTATAAGGATGCGCTTCCCAACTGGCGGAAAGCCTTCAAGTTTTGTCCTCCTTCCGCCAACCAGACGATGCTGATTGACGGTACCTCCCTGATGCGGCAGGAAATCAACAAGAACAAGAAGAACGCCCAGTTGCGCGAGTCGCTCATCGACACCTTGATGCTCTTGCACGACCTGCGCATGCAAAATTTCCCCAAGATGAAGAGCAAGGCCTTGGAAAACAAAGTGCTGGATATGATTCAGTATCGCAACCAGGATAAAAAGGTGCTCTATGATCTTTGCAAGGAAGCCATCAATAACAACAAAGAGAAAACCAAAGGCAGCATCTTCGTCAACTATATGAACAGTTCGGTGGAACTCTACCAGGTCGGTCAACTGGATATAGACCAGGTCCTCGCCGACTATGAGAGTTGTATAAATTATCTGGATGTCGTCCTTGCCGCCAATCCCATCGACGAAAACGCGAAGAATATCCGCGGTGCGGTCGAAAACATTTTCGTTGCCAGCCGTGTCGCGTCCTGCGAGAATCTGATTGCGATTTTTACGCCGAAATACAAGGCGGATCCGAGCAACCTGGAATTGCTGGGCAAGATTGCCAATATGATGCGCAATACGGAAGATTGTACCGACAACGACTTGTATTTCACGGCTGTGACCGAACTCTACAAGGCCGATCCCAACTATAAGACCGCCTATGGCCTGTATCGTATGTTTGCCTCCAAAGGGGATGTGGTTTCTGCCAACAAATACCTGGAAGAAGCCATTGCGTTCGACGAGTCCGACGACGAGACCGATGCCCAGTATTTTTATGAGATGGCTGTTTTCAATCACAAAAACGGCAATAAATCAAAAGCCTATGCCTCTGCTCAAAAAGCGCTTGCACTGGACCGGGACGGTGATATAACCGGAAAGGCCAATATGCTTTGCGGTACGATTTGGGGCAGTACCTCCTGCAAAGGAGGCAATGAAATAGAATCCAGGGCCCCCTTCTGGGTGGCGGTGGACTTTATGATCCGTGCCAAGAATGCGGACCCGTCTTTGGCGGAAGAGGCTGACCGTCTGACCGCCCAATATCGCCAGTACTTCCCGGAGAAATCGGAAGCGTTTATGTACAACCTTACGGACGGCGAACGCTACACGGTGAATTGCGGCGGAATGTCTGCCGTGACGACCGTTCGCACCCAGACCAAATAAATTGTTTGATAAACACAATATTCGTTTCCGGAGACCGGCAATCTATTTGATGGCCGGTCTCTTTGGGCTTTTTTCTTGTCGCGGAAAATTAGGACAGGCCGATCGTATAGACCTCTCCCAAGTGCCCGTCCAGCAGGTTCGTGACATGTTTGTGGTAGATTCGGAAAACGGACGCATAAAAATGCGTATGGAGGGGGGCGCGATGGAGCGCTATGAAACGGACACGTCCTCTTATGAAGTGTTTCCAGAGGGGTTCTATGTCTATGTTTATGATGAGCAGGGTGATTTGCAAACGACGATTACGGCTCAGAAAGCGCGTCATACGAAAACCAAAAAAGGTGACGAAATCTGGATGGTGACGGGAAATGTCGTGACCAACAATATCAAGGCCCGCGAAGTGATGGAATCCGACACCATCTACTGGGATCGGACCAACGAGGTTTATTGGACGGACTGTTATGTGAAAATGTACTCTCCGGATGGTTTTGTGCAGGGATATGGAATGCGGTCCAACCAAAAGGAGCATAATTCTGTCATTTTTCGTCCCTTCAACAGCTACGCTTTTGTGGATGAGGAGCAGGAGCCGGTAGATTCGGTGAATTTAATCGGTCCAATCTTGAAAAAATAACGGAAAACATCGTGATTTCAAGTATTTTTTCGTAACTTCGCAGCCTTGCTTATAGGGGCGAAAAAAAATAAATGTAAATTTTGTAATAATATGGCGGTTCTTGAAAAAATTCGCGTAAAGTTCGGAGTGGCAATCACGGTTATCATTGCCATCGCGCTCTTGTCTTTTATTATCGACCCGAGTACGCTTAGTTCCGTAACGTATTCTATGTCTTCTCGTAATGATGTAGGAAAGATTGATGGAAAAAGAATTGGTTATCAGGAGTTTCAGGAGACTTTGGATGCCTATAACAAACTCAACGAGATTATCACGGGCAGTTCGGCTTCTTCCGATGAACAGCAGAAATCGGTTCGTGATGCAGCCTGGCAATCTCTTGTGGACGATTATCTTTTTGTGAAGAATTGCAAGAAAGCCGGTCTTTTCGTGAGCAAGGATGAAAAGGTCGAGTTGACGACGGGAAGCAATTTGTCCCCGATTATCGCCCGGGATCCCAACTTTGCGGGAGAAGACGGAACATTCAGCGTCGATCGCCTCGTAGAGTTTGTCCAAGCCGTCCCGGGTGATGAGAGCGGTCGGATGAAATTGTATTGGGATTATCTTCAGAAGGCGGTGATGACTGAAGCGTATTATGAAAAATATGCCGCCCTTTTTACCAAGAGTAACCGGGACAATGTGCTGATGGCTGCCCGTCAAATCAAGGAGAACAATACAACGGCGGATATTCAATATGTTTCGGTCCCTGTCGGTTATGTGCGCGACAGCACGTTGAAAGTGACCGATGCGGAGGTTGAAAAGTATTACAACGCCCACAAGAAGAACTTCAAGGTCAAAGCCAGCCGCGACATCGATTATGTCGTTTTCGAAGTCAAGCCTTCTGCCAAAGACATCGCTGCGGCGCAGGAGAAAATCGTCGCTTGTTATGATGAGTTTCTGGCCAGCAACAACCTCAAGGCGTTCTTGCTGCGCAACTCGGATATCAAGTACGACACCAAATGGTACGGCAAGAACGAGTTGAATACCATCGACCGCAAAGTTTCTGAATTTGTGGATAATTCCTCTGTCGGAAAGGCTTCCGAGGTGATTGCTTCCGATGAGGCTTTCTATGCGGTGCGGGTTTTGGCCGCCAAAATGATGCCGGACCGGATTGAAGTGAAGGTGATTCCCGCCAACGATGCGGAGAGTATTACGCCGGAGTTGACGCAGAAACTGGATGCTGCGGACGCGATGACGATGACCCAGGACCGTATGTTGGCCGGTTGCGAGGACTTGTTTGACGCCCGTGTCAATGTAGCCCGGTTCGTCACGAGCCCCCAGTATGGCCAGTTGCTCGTCAAGGTAATCAGCAAGTCGGAGCCTGTCCGGAAGAAACAGGTCGCGATTTTGTCCAAGAACATTGTTCCGGGAAAAGAGACTTACAACACTTATTATTCGCAGGCCAACACCCTGGCCGCCCGTGCCGGTGGTACATACAAAGGTTTCAAGGCCGCTGCTGATTCGTTGCACCTGTACGTCCAGAATTATGACAAGATGCCCGAAAGCGCCCGCAGCCTGGGTGCCATTGATGGAACGGTTGAGGTGACGCGTTGGGCCTTTGACCACAAGAAAGGGGAGGTAAGCAATATCATTTCTGTTGCTAACAAGGCCTTCTTTGTCGTGGCCCTCAAAGACGTCCATAAAGAAGGGTACACCCCGATCAACGAGGTCTCGGCGATGATTAAGACCAACTTGTTCCAGGAGAAAGCGGCCGCCGGCAAGGCGAAAGAGGTGGCAGAAAAAATCGCCGGTATGGAGGATATGAAAGCCGTGGCGGAAGCCCTGGGTACCGAGGTGATAACCAAGGACGACGTTGCCTTCGCTTCTTCCGGAGCCGTAGCGGTTGACCCTGTTCTTTTGGGTGCCGTAGCGTCTGCCGAAGTCGGCCCCGTCAGCGGCCCTGTCCATTCCCTTTATTCCGTTTTTGTGTACAAGGTTCTCTCCCGGGAAGAGGGTGCTTTCTTCAATGAGGATGATGCCAAGGCAATGGATGCCCAGAAAGCCCAGTATTATTCGCAAATGATTGTACCGGTGATGTCTGAAGACAAAGTGACGGACAATCGTGCGCGTTTCTATTAATAGGACATTCTTTCCCCTTGCCGGTCGCCTTTTCTGCCCGATAGTATGAGCCATGAGGAGATCATATCAAGGGCGCACGAGGAATTGATGCGCTCATTGCCGGAGAGCCTGAGCCCCGAAGAAAGAGACAAAGTCGAACGGGCTTATGCTCTGGCCGAATTGGCGCACCGTCCGCAACGGCGCAAAGACGGAGAACCTTATATTGTCCATCCTATCCGAGTGGCGCTCGTCGTTATTCGGGAGATGATGCAGACGGATGTCAACATCATTTGTGCGGCTTTGTTGCACGATGTGGTGGAAGACACGCCGCACGGATTTGACGAGATCAGTGCCCTGTTCGGCGAGGATGTCGCCTTTCTGGTAGAAGCGGTCACCAAGCGCAACAACGACCAGGTTGACAATTACCAGCACATTCTGGGTTCCGTCCGGGAAGATGTGCGCGTGCTGATTCTGAAGTTGTCCGACCGCCTGCACAACATGCGCACGCTGCAGGCGATGAAGCCGGAAAAACAGTGGAAAATCGCTTCTGAAACGCAGTTTTTCTTTGCTCCGCTGGCAGGCCGTTTGGGGTTGTATTCCGTCAAATCCGAACTGGAAAACCTGGCATTCACTTTTCTCAATCCGGAAGAGAACAATTTTATCACCCATTTGTTGAATGAAGATAAAGTTCGCACCCAAGGGGCTGTGGATGCTTTTATGGCGCAGGCCAGTGAAATTGTCGGCAGGGTGATGGGCGGCATTAAATGGGATGTCCGCTATCGCAAGCCTTATAGCATCTGGCGTGAAATGCAGGAGAAGGACATTGATTTCTTTCATATTCCTTTCAAGCATTATATCCGTGCCTGTTTCAACCGAGACGAGGTTTGCAGCCGGACCGGCATGATTGCCAGCGAAGAAGACATCGTTTTGAAGATATACTCCATTCTTTCCCAGCAATACAGCGAGCAGACCGGAAGCTTTGTCAATTATATGGCCCAGCCCAAGGCCAACGGCTACCGTTCGGTACATTTCCGCCTGCTCAATCCCTATGGACAGATTGAGGAGTTCCACGTGTCTTCCGACAATATGCGCAAGCAGTCCTATTATGGTTGTGTGGTCGAGCGCAAGGAGCAGTGGCTGCAACGTTTGACGGATGTGTTGCGCGAACTTTCCAAGGAGTCGGAAGGGATTATGCCGGGTATTCAGCATTCCCTGTTCAACGAAGACATCGTCGTCTTTACCCCGCAAGGAAAACCGATTACCCTCCCCAAAGGGGCTACGGTGCTGGATTTTGCCTATGAGGTGCATACCGACATCGGTGACCACGCCCAATATGCCATCGTCAACGGTCAGAAAGTAAGCGTCAAGACGGTCTTGCACCGGGGAGATTGCGTCTATGTGGTGAAAGCCGATCATGTGCATCCCCGTCTTGATTGGCTCGATGCGACGGTCTCGTACAAGGCCCGCAAGCGGATCAGTTCTTATTTGCGCGACCTTCCCCAGCCCCGTTACCGGCTATGTCCCTTATGCCATCCGATGCCCGGCGAAGAGATTATCGGTTTCAAAGACGCTTTGGGCCAGGTATCTCTTCACACGCGCAATTGCAAGGAGGCGCTCAGTATCGCTTCTGCCCAGGGCAATACGATTGTTTCTGTCATGGATTTCGAAACGGAGCCGAATGTGCTGTATCCGGTCGGAATCCATATCACCGCCGTCGATCGCTATCATCTGCTGCGGGACATCATTCACTGCATCGTGGAAGACCACAAGTTGCCATTGACCAGCATCACGATGGGAGTAAAAGACGAACTCTTTACTTGTAACATCCGTGTCTCTGTGCATTCCGTCACCGAACTCAACGAAACGGTGCTTTCCCTCGCCGGTCTCGAGGGTGTCGATCAGATTAAGAAGGAGCGCTTTTAACGGAAGAAGCGCCGGAGAAAAGCGTTAGTCGCCGTAAGGATCGCCGCTGTTCCACTCTTTTTCGGTCAGTCCGTGGCGGTTGACGCAGTGGTCGTAGATTTTATCTTTCTCTTCAACGCTGAGGCTTCCCCACCAGACCGTGCAAGCCGGGTAGGTGATGGTCGATTCGTCCACGGCTTCGCCGGGATGTGCCTTGGTGAAGGATTTGCGGGCAATCCGCTCTTTTTGAGAAATGGGAATTGAGGCCCACCAATTGTCAAGTTCCGTATTGTTCATAGAAAATGATTTTTCTTTGCGCAAATTTAACAAAAAATGTTGAATAG
>CAMJRT010000024.1 GCA_946408295.1 uncultured Bacteroidales bacterium | reverse complement strand
ATGGCCCTCCTGGGCTTCCAGCACATGTTCGCCATGTTCGGCGCCACCGTTCTGGTCCCCACCATCACCGGTTTGTCCGTCTCCGCCACCCTGCTCTTCGCAGGCGTCGGTACCCTGCTCTTCCATTTTATGACCCAATGGAAAGTGCCTGCTTTCCTTGGTTCTTCCTTTGCCTTCCTCGGCGGTTATGCCGCTGTCAAAGAAATGGGGGTCGCCACCGGATTGACCGTCCCCGCCGCCCTCACCTACGCCTGCCTGGGTGTTTTCTTTGCCGGCCTGATGTACTTCATCCTCGCGGGACTCGTCGCCGCTTTCGGCACCCGCAAGGTGATGCGCTTCTTCCCGCCCATCGTCACCGGCCCCATCATCATCGCCATCGGTCTCAACCTCTCCGGCGTGGCCATCAACAGTTGCATCGACAACTGGTGGATTGCACTCGTGGCCATCTTCACCATCATCATCTGCAACATCTGGGGCAAGAAAATGATCAAGATCATCCCCATCCTTCTGGGTGTGGTGGTCTCCTATATTTTCGCCGCCTGCATCGGGAAAGTCGATTGGAGCAGCGTCAAAGACGCGGCTTGGTTCGGCCTCCCCTTCCAGATGGAAAATACGGTGTTCGCCATCTTCAAGAGTCCCGACTGGAACCTCGTGCTGAGCGCCATCATCGCCATCATCCCCATTTCCCTGGCTACGATGGTCGAGCACATCGGCGATGTCTGCGCAATCTCTTCCACGACCAACCAGAACTTCCTGAAAGAGCCCGGCCTGCATCGCACCCTAATGGGTGACGGTCTCGCCACGATGGTCGCTTCCCTGTTCGGCGCTCCCGCCAACACGACCTACGGTGAGAACACCGGCGTGCTCAACATCACCAAGGTCTTCGACCCCCGCGTGGTGCGCATCGCCGCCTGCCTGGCCATCCTCTTCTCCTTCTCTCCCAAGTTCGCGGCCGTCGTCAGCGCGATGCCCGTCGCCACGGTCGGCGGTGTCTCCCTCGTGCTCTACGGTATGATTTCCGCCGTCGGTGTGCGTAATATCGTCGAGAACAAAGTGGACTTCACCAACACCCGCAACGTCATCATCGCGGCCCTCGTGCTGGTGCTTTCCATCGGTATCACCTACGGTCCCGGCTCCATCAGTTTCGGTAAGATTGCCTTCTCCGGCCTGGCCATCGCCGCCATCGTGGGTATCCTCCTCAACGCCATCCTGCCCGGCAAAGACTTCGAGTTCGGTAAGGAATACGAAGGTGTGGTCAACGTCAGCCTCGGCGGTGCCGCCCTCGATACCCCTGAAGATAATCTCTTCCGCAACCTCGATCGCAGCAAGACGATGAAACAGCTGCGCGAAGAAGACAAAGCCGCCGCCAAAGCTGCCAAAGCCGCAGAAGAAGCGAAGAAAGAGTAATCAGTGAATCAGATTGAGAAACTCATTGCGAGTCCGCTCGTCTTTGAGAAATATTCCCGAAAAAGCCGACGTCGTGGTAATGGCGTTGGCTTTTTGTACACCCCGCAGCGTCATGCACGAGTGACTGGCTTCGATGACCACGGCCACGCCGCGGGGGTTGAGCGTTTCCTGGATACAGTCACGGATCTGCATCGTGAGCCGTTCCTGCACTTGCAGGCGCCGGGCCAAGGTCTCCACCACGCGGGCAATTTTGCTGAGGCCCGTGATTTTCCCGTCGGGGATATAGGCCACGTGGCATTTGCCGATGAAAGTCATCACGTGATGCTCGCAGGTGGAATACAGGTCGATATCCTTGACCAGCACCATCTGGCTGTAATCTTCCTCGAAAAGGGCGGAACGCAGGATTTGTGCGCCGTCCTCGCCGTAGCCCTTGGTCAGGAATTGCAGGGCCTTCGCCACCCGTTCCGGCGTTTTGACCAATCCCTCCCGCCGCGGGTCTTCACCGAGCAGTTCCAATATCTTTTTATAATGTTCCGCAATCTCGCGGGTCACTTCCGGGTCATAAAGTTCTTGATGCACGTAGGCCATCGTTCATTTCTTTTAACGCGCAAAGTTACATATAATTTAAAATAATCATATAATTTTGGTGGAACCATTTATTTTTTATACATTTGCGGTCCCTTTCGGAAAGCCCCCTTTTCGAGGGATATAAATAAATAATTTACAAACATTTACTATAACCGATATGTACTGGACTTTGGAACTTGCCTACCGTCTTGAAGATGCCCCCTGGCCGGCCACAAAAGACGAATTGATAGACTACGCCACCCGCAGCGGCGCCCCCCTCGAGGTCGTGGAGAACCTGCAGGAACTCGATGACGACGGAGAAATCTACGAATCCATCGAAGACATCTGGCCCGACTACCCCACCAAAGAAGACTTTTTCTTTAACGAAGAGGAGTATTAGTCTGACTCAAGCGCCACAAAACGAAAAGCCGAGGAGAAATCCTTGGCTTTTTTGTTGTTTGCCCGTTTATAAATCCATTTTCAAATTTCATTTGTTTTTCTCTCGGCTTGCTCGTATATTTGTCAAGACATATAAAGAATGAAGTTTATGGGGAATATGACGAACACCGGAGAACTCCTGCTTTACCAAACGGCTGATGGCCTAACTAAAATAGAAGTAACCCTTGTGAACGAGACCGTCTGGCTCACACTGGACCAGATGGCCAGACTCTTCCAGCGCAACAAATCTACCATTTCCAGGCATATCAAAGATGCTTTTGAGAGCGGCGAGCTGTCCCCTGATTCAACTGTTGCATTTTTTGCAACAGTTCAAAATGAAGGTACACGCCAAGTAAATCGCGATTTAGCCTATTACAATCTAGATATGATTATCAGCGTCGGTTATCGTGTCCATAGTTTGCGCGGAGTGCAATTCCGTATGTGGGCAACACAAACGTTGAAAGAATACCTCATCAAGGGATTCGTTATGAACGACGACCTGCTCAAAAGAGCTGGCGGAGGCAACTACTTCGATGAACTTCTTGCCCGCATCCGAGACATTCGCTCATCCGAGAAGGTTTTCTATCGTAAGATACTGGAAATATATGCCCTCAGTATAGATTACGACCCTCGTTCAGAGAAGACCCAGATGTTTTTCAAGACAGTCCAGAACAAGATGCATTACGCTGTTCACGGGCATACTGCTGCGGAACTCATATACAATCGAGCCGATGCGGAAAAGGATTTTATGGGCCTTATGACTTGGACGGGGCCACTCCCGCGGCGTTCTGATGCCGAGGTTGCCAAAAATTACCTCAACGCCGATGAAGTGGATACACTCAACCGCATTGTTAGTTTATACCTCGATTATGCCGAACTTCAAGCCAAAGAGCACAAGCCTATGTATATGAGTGACTGGATTCAGCGTTTGGATGATTTTCTGAAACTCTCCGGCAAAGAACTCCTGCATCACGCCGGCACCGTATCTGCCCAATTGGCCAAAGAAAAAGCCGATGCGGAATACGAGAAATTTGAGACCCGAGCACAAAATGAACTTTCTCCAGTTGAATTGCATTTCATCGAGAATTTCGAACGTGAACGCTTGAAACTTACCTCGAGCTTTCAATCGCCCGAGAATCAAGAACCACTTCCATAGCGAGAAAGAATTATTTGGGGTGTGTCAACCCTTAGATGTCGAAAGTCCCCACTGAAAAACAGGAACCTTCGGCACTCCCGGACCAAAGGTCACATGAAGAATGCCAGAGCGAGAAAGTTTTGACCAAAACCAGCAAAAAAAAAGCAACTTTGGTCAAAACTCACTCGTCAAGGCCAGTCATTTTATTTTTCCGAAATGTCAGTGTGACGCTATTACAACCTGACGGTTTTCTCCCCACCCAGCGACAGGAGCAGGCTCAAGGTCAGGGCGATGACGGCGACGGGAGGAATCAAGTACTGTTTATAAGTGGTCAGGAATACGCGGAGGCTTTCCCAGATGCCGTTACTGACGGATGCGGGGTCCACCGGATAGAGAAAGGCTATTGCCGCAGCCAACACGCCGAGGACCAGACCTATGGCCAATGCGACAATCAGCGCGATACGGCCTGCACTGCGTTGGCGGTCGACCTCGGCCTTGATGCCCTCGACCTGGTCCATCCGCCGGTATGTCTCCAGCAGGAAGGTTGGGTCGTCTTTTACCAAAGGTCGGTTTGTGCGAAGGAAATCGTCAATATCTTTCATAACTGAATGTGCTCTTTAAGATGGTTTCTCCCCTGGGACAGATGATATTTCACGGTCCCTTGCGGGATGGAAAGGATGGCCGATATCTCCCGGATGCTCTTGTCCTCGAAGTAGAACAGGGATATCGCGGCCTTTTCTTTTTCCGGCAAGTGTTCCAAGGCCTGGTAAAGCGGCTGGTAGCGGAAAGAGGCATCGGATGAAGCGTCGGAAGGGATGTTCAGCGCCGCCTCAATCGGCGTCTGTTCGGGTTTTGTCTTGCGGCAGAAGTCGATATAGCAGTTATAGGCAATCCGGAAAAGCCAGGTGCTGAATTTGGAAAGGCCCAGAAACGAGCCGGAAGCCACGTATGCCCTCACCAAGGCGTCTTGGGCGAGATCGTCTGCCAACGCGGAATCGCCGTTGCACAACGCAAGCAGGAACCGCCTCAAGGGCTCCTGCTCCACGCGCACAAGACTGACGAACCGCTCCCGGGTCATTTTACTTCTGCAAATTTCTTTCCTCGTCCTCTATCTCCTTGGCCAGCATACGTTTCCCTATGAAATATACGATGAACAAAGAGATGCCGACGGCCAGGAGTATTCCACCAAGGAAGGGTAGTGTGGGCAGCGGGCTATTGTTCATATCCCAACCGTAGTGGTTGCAGTAGAAGAGGCCCCCGAGCAGCCCGACTACGCCCAGAAGAGTGGTGATGGTTGCACCGGTAAGACGGGCCAGCAGTTTCTCCTTGATGGTCTTCTGCTGCGACTGCTGCGACTTGAAGAAACCTGTGTCGATGGTTGCGCCGGACTCGATGGCCTTGAGCATAATTTCCGTCTTCTTGTTGGTCTCATTCATTTTGGCACGTGTATTCAGCCACACGATTACAATGGGAAGTACCACACAGATACCAATGGGAATCAAATCTTCAAAATTCATAATTATCTCATTTTTAAGGTTTAACTTTCTCGCTTTTGGAGCGGTTTCATCTATTAGACGGAAACACCGGCCAAAAGGTTGGGGAAAGTTACAAAATTTTATCTTGCAGCGGTCAATGGATTTTCTTAACTCTACGAGTGAAAGAAAACAAACAACTATAAATGAATTATGAGCGAAACGCGCGAGAACGGAAAACCCTGGTGGCCCGAAGAACTCATTACCCGCGAGCAGGCCATCGCATCCCTGACCCTCAATGTCGCCAGACAGATGCTCGATAAACAGGAAGAAAAGCAGCCATACCGCAACATTCAGCACGTATTCCAGCATCACCCACGATGCGATGGAGAATAATTGTTCAAGTTCTTTCCAATCGGGTTTTATCAACTTCCGGAGACCGTATTTCCTGTCGGCCGTAAAGGATCAGAAACTCAAATCAGGCCAACGGGTGACGCTACGCCTGCTGGAAGACTATAATACCGACAGAATCCGCATCCCGGACAACACCCATTTGGCCGCTATCTGCAAGATTGGCGACCGGCTGGAACTCCAGGTTCGTTCGCTGGATGCTTTGGCAAGTACTCAGCAAGTAAAATCACATTGGTAATTCTTATCCTTGGGTGGGCATGTTCCGGAATCGGCCTTGCACAGGCCCCGGATACGCTTTTTATCTCGACCTCGCAGGTGGTACATCTGCGCTTCGCCTCCGAGCTGAAGTACGTGAATCTCGGCTCCCGAAACATCGTGGCCAAGATTGTTGACGGCAGCAAGGATTTCGTGGCCGTCAAGGCCCGGGAGGCATTCGGGGAATGTACCTCGATGTCGTGCCTGGAGGCCAGCGGTGCGATGCATACTCGGAAGAATTCTTCTTGCGTGAACCACGCAAAAAGTGTATATTTGCAGTAACCCTGTGATAGGGAAACGGGCTCTTTTTTGTCAATCTATCCTTCTGCAAGGGCCTGGAAGCCGGAATCTAGTCGTCCACGATGGTGATGCGGCCCTGGGGCCGGGCATAGTTGCCGGAGATGATTCCGCCCAGGTTTGTTTCCATATAGTCAGACAAGGCGTCACGGACGAGACCTGTACTGTAAATGAGTTGTTTACAGTCTTTTAGGGTCTCATAGAAACCGCCGCGCGCATAGTAATCCGAGGAGGCGATGGTATAGTATCCGTCGGGATCAAGAGGGACCCACTCACCAGAGGCTTCTTCAAGCACGACCACGTCGCTCACAGTATCGCTTCGCAGATGGACCGTGTAACGGAGTCCGGAGACCTGGGGTAACTGTCCTTCCTCCGACGGGAGGTTTGCGGTGCAGCGCTCCAGCATAGACAAAATCTGCGCCCCGTTGGCTTCGAATTTGGACAGATGGTCGTCAAACGGCTGGGCGTTGGCGACATCCCCATAGGTGATGATGCCGGCCGAAATGCCGTTGCGAAAGCCTCCACCATTGAAAAGGCCGATCTGGGCCTGCATCGCATAGCGCACCGCATCAGTCAGGATGTCGGCCAGGTTGGTCTCACCGCGCCGGACCAGTCGGTTGCCTTCGGCGTCTCTTACAATCAAGTCGAAATCGCTATAAGCAATCTTTCGGGCTGTCACCTCATCCAGACTCTGATGGGCCCTGTCGATGGCCGCGCTCACGCCGGCTCTTTCATAGGGAATGTCATCGATGGACACGAGCGAAGTGCGGATGCGGCCATCGGCGGAAATCACAAGTTTGCCCACATTGGCGAACTGCGTACCGGTCTGGGAGACGGGGACGAGTTCGCCATCCAAGTTCGCCACCAGGTCACCCGGGATGATGGAGTGGGAATGCCCGTCCAGCACCGCATCGATACCGCGGGTGGCGGCGACAAGTTGATGGGAAGTGATTCCCAGGGCAGGCTGTTCCTCACCCAGGTGCGCGAGAATGACAACATAGTCAGCGCCTTTTCCACGCGCTTCATCCACGGCGGCCTGCACCAGACGACAGACGTCATCGGTACGGAGATCATAGGTCTGGTTTCCGTCTTTATCGTAGAAGGAGTAACTCTCTCCAATCATAGATTCCGGCGTAGTGACGCCGACGAAAGCGACGCTGCGCGTTCCGTAGGTCCGGATTGTATAGGACGGGAAGCAAGGCTCCGATGCACCATACTTGTAGAGATTGGCACTGAGGACAGGAGCGCCGATCTGCGGCACAAGTTCCTGCATACGGTCCATCCCGTAATCAAATTCGTGGTTCCCCAGCGTGACGGCATCATAGCCCACCGCCTTCATCACATCCACAATATACTGTCCACGGGAAAGAGCCCCCGCATTGCCCCCTTGCAGATAGTCCCCGCAACTGACGACGGCGGCCCAGGCCGTATCGCTGGCCGCAACGGCATCATAAAGGCCCGCCAGCCGCGTATAACCGTCAATGGAACAATGCACGTCATTATCAGACAGGATGACGATGCTCTTTTCCGGCCGGGCGTCAGGGAGATTCTTACGCTCGCAACTTATCGACACTAAAGAAAGGACGGCAAGGAGGAAATAACTGATTCTTTTCACCCACAAAAATGACGGTGAGATTTTCCGGAGAATAGTTCCGTTTTTGTATATTTGTTTTTCTGTCATAAAGCATTCAATAACTCCGTGAACCGGGCACGGATATCGGCAAGAATGGAGCGCCAGTCCTTCAGGCTTCCGTCCAAGTTATCGGAAACCGCCTTGAGGCAGTAGAACGGGATATCGTACATCTTGCAGAACCGGGCCACGGCGTAGGCCTCCATATCAAAGAGGTCGTACTGCTGCGAAAGCTCCTTCACCTGCTCCGGGCTGAAGGTCTGGGTGCTCATAAAATAATCCCCGGAAAAGACGCTGGCGCCATCGCCCGGAAGTTCAATGCAATCATACACCAACTCGCAGCCGCCGTTGAAGATGCGCGTACAGTTGACGATAGTGCCGATGGGATATTGGGCCGACCCTGCGCTGCCGATGTTAAGGACAACGGGATTGCTTCCTTCGGGCAGCGTTTCGTGCCATTTTACCAGGCCGCTGAACATCCGCATCTTTCCCATCCCGGTGAAAACTACGGGGAAGGGCACTTCGGCAGGAGAAATCTCATCCTGGTCGGCCACAAACAGGACCACGTCACGGCCTTTGAGTTCTTCTAACACTTGATTTACAGCCGTCATTGTATCATAATGAGCGGGTTCGACATTGACACAATGGCTTTTGCAAGCAATCAAAAGGAGTACCCCCAAAAACATAGCCGGTATTTTCTTCATATATTATAGGGTTTTTCATCTACAAGATGCAAAATTACAACATTTTTATTTTTTTATGCCATGAAGTTCCTTGATGATGAAATGAAAAATATTCTGATTCGGCTATACTTACAAGAAATGGTTCCATAATTCTTGGCTGGCAGAAAGATTTGGCTATCCCTGCAAGATTTGGGAAAAATGAAAAAAATTCCGTATTTTTGAAAACAATTTTAAAATGATGTTCTATGAAAAGTACTAAAATCTGGATGGCAGTGGCAGGTGTCCTGTTCATCATTCTCGGCATTGCCTGCATTTGCAGTCCGACCGAAACCCTCTTTACGCTGGCGTGGCTTATCGGAATCTTCACCCTCTTTTCCGGTATCGCCAAATTGATTTTCACTTTCCGCACGGAAGGCTTCCTGCCCAACAGCGGCAGCCGTGCCCTGTCCGCCGTCCTGCAAATCATCCTGGGCTGCATTATCTTGGGGAATGAATTTTTTGTCGCCATTTCCATCCCCATCATCTTCGCCTTGTGGCTGCTCATCGAAAGTGTTGTCATCGCCGTTCAGAGCTTTGACTACAAGAGGGTCGGCTTCCCCTATTGGTGGTGCATCCTGCTGCTGGGTATCCTTGGCGCCATTCTGGGTGTCCAGGGCCTGAAGAACCCCGACATCACGGCCGCTACGCTTTCTATCTTCATCGGCATCGGCATCATCGCCATCGGCTGCGCCTACCTCGTAGCGCTTCGCGGCATCCACAAGTTCGAGAAAAAAGTGGACCGGATCAAGAAGACCATCGGCATCGACGAGCAGTAAATCTACGGTCGTCCGGAATTTACTCGTTACAGATTAGTTCCATTGAAGTGAATTGGGGTGTCATCCCCAGTTTTTCGTAAAAAGATCGGGCGCCCGGGTTGCACGCCCAGACGTGTAAGGTGATGTTGTAGCACCCGTTTTCCCGGGCAAAGCCCTTGACATACTCAAACAACGCCCGTCCGATGTGCCGGCCACGGGCGTTTTTATCGATACACAGATCATCGATGTATAAAGTGGTCCGCGGGCGAAGGCTGCCGCAGGATGAGCGGCGCAGAGCGCAGAAAGCGTACCCCAGGACCGCGCCTTCATTTTCATACACGAACACCGGCGTCTGCGGGTCGGCGAAAATAGCCAGCAGTTCTTCGTCCGTGTATTTCTTTCCCGTCTCGTTGAACAAGTCCGGACGGCCTTCAAAATGCACTCTCAGAACTTGCCGGAGCAACGCATTCACGGCCTCCAAGTCCCGCGGCTCCGCCTTGCGAATCAAATCTTCCATACTGTCCCTAAAATTCAACCTCATCGGGATGACCGCTGAAACGGGTTTTCGGGAACGCATCGATGCAGGCCATATCCCCGGCGGTCAGTTCAAAATCGAAAATTTGCAAATTCTCGTGTATCCTTTCGGCGTGGGTGGACTTAACAAGCGGGAGAACACCTTTTTGCATAATCCACCTCAGAACAACCTGAGCAGTTGTTTTTCCATAACGGGCTGCCACCTCGACCAGCATCGGATGATCCAGCAGGCGTCCCCTTCCCAGCGGACTCCACGCTTCCACCAGAATGTTGTTTTGCCGACATAGCGCGACCGTATCTTCCTGCATCAGGCCCGGATGATATTCAATCTGGTCAACGACAGGCAGGATGCTGGCCGCGGCAAGAATGGGGGCCAGGTGCCGGGGATAGAAATTACTCACGCCGATGGAACGGGCCAGCCCTTCTGCCGCCAGGCGCTCCATCGCTTTCCAGGTATCCACATTAATGGATTCCGCGTTGTCCCCAAACTGCAAACGGTTGGCGGGCCAGTGAATCAGATACAGGTCCAGATAATCCATCCCCAGGTCTTTCAGCGTCTTTTCGCAGGCCCGGAGCGTCGTATCATACCCCCGTTCTGTGTTCCAGACCTTGCTGGTGATAAAAAGTTCTTCGCGCGCTTTCCCACTCGCCTTGACTCCCTCGCCGACAGCGCGTTCATTGCCATACACGGCAGCCGTGTCGATATGGGTATAACCGGCGGCGATGGCGTCACGAACCGCGTTTACGCACACTTCGCCATCCGGAATCTTAAAAGTCCCGAAACCCGGTGTCGGGATGCTGTGTCCATTGGATAAGTTCATATTCATTCGCCTATATCATTCATTAAATTTTACATCCAAAGTACGAAGTCCTGCCAGTCGGTGAGCATATGGAAGACCAGGCCGAGGCCGATGGCGCGCAGCCACCAGGGCCAGTGCCATTTCTCATAGGGGAGAAAGCACATCACGACATAGACGGCGATGGCGTAGTAGGAGTGAAGCGGATGAAAACCGACGCTCATCCGCGTAGCATCGAAAACCGGGGTGGCCAGCAGATGGTCCGCATCCACCAGCATCGTGGCCAGCATAATCAAATAAGCTTTCAGCCGGCGGTCCTTACGAAAGAAAAGCGCCAGCAACAACGGCCCGAAGAAGTGCAAGCCATAATGTATGACCCATCTCAACCATTCCATTTTGCAAAATTAATATTTTTTTTGTATGTTTGTAGTTGGTATAACAGACAGCTATTGTGTTGTTATTGTGTAATGTGTATGAAACTCGAAAAATTCTCCGCCGTCCTGACGCTCCTGCTGGTCAGCGGCGTCCTCACCCTTGCCCAGGGCAAGACTTTTTATGTCAGCGCCTCCAC
>CAMJRT010000023.1 GCA_946408295.1 uncultured Bacteroidales bacterium | reverse complement strand
CCTTCTTCGGTCTGGCTTTCCTCGCGGAAATGACCGCCGCAGGATTCCCGGCGGTTGAGGGCGTCGCGGGCCATCAGTTCACCGATTTCGAGGAAGTCGGCCAGTCGCAGGGCTTTCTCGAGTTCCTGGTTGAACTCGAAGTTGCTGCCGGGTACGAACACGTTGGACCAGAACTCCTTTTTCAGGGCCTGAATCAGTTGGATACCCTCTTTCAGTCCCTCTTCGTTGCGGGCCATACCCACGTGCTCCCACATAATATGGCCAAGTTCCTTGTGGATGGAATCGACGGTACGTTTGCCCTTGATGGAGAAGAGTTTTTCAATCTTGTCCTTGACGGCTTTCTCGGCGGCATCGAACTCGGGCGTCCGGGTATTGACAGGACCGTCCTTGAAGTGACCGGCGAGGTAGTCGCCGATGGTGTACGGGAGGATAAAATAACCGTCGGCCAGACCCTGCATCAACGCGGAAGCGCCCAGTCGGTTGCCGCCGTGGTCGGAGAAGTTGGCTTCGCCGATGGCGTACAGGCCGGGAACGGTGGTCTGGAGGTTGTAGTCCACCCAAAGACCGCCCATCGTATAGTGAATGGCGGGGTAAATCATCATCGGCTCCTTATAGGGGTTGACGGCGGTAATCTTCTCGTACATCTGGAAGAGGTTGCCGTAGCGCTCACGAATCTTGTCCTCGCCCAGGCGGTCGATGGCCGTCTTGAAATCGAGGAACACGGCCAGGCCGGTCTCGTTGACGCCGAATCCGGCATCGCAACGCTCCTTGGCGGCGCGGGAAGCCACATCGCGGGGAACGAGGTTACCGAAGGCGGGATACCTTCTTTCGAGGTAGTAGTCGCGGTCTTCCTCCGGAATCTGGGAAGGCTTGATCTCGTGCTTGCGGAGTTTGGCGACATCTTCCAGTTTCTTGGGCACCCAGATGCGGCCGTCGTTACGCAGGGACTCGCTCATCAGGGTCAACTTGCTCTGTTGCTCGCCGTGGACGGGGATACAGGTCGGGTGAATCTGCGCGAAGCAGGGGTTGGCGAAGAAAGCGCCTTTCTTGTAGCACTGCCAGGCCGCCGAACCGTTGCTGTTCATCGCGTTGGTGGAAAGGAAATAGGTATTGCCATAACCACCGGAGGCAATCACCACCGCGTGGGCGCCGAAGCGTTCGATGGCGCCGGTCACCAGGTTGCGGGCGATGATACCTTTGGCCTCTCCGTTCACAATGACCACATCCAGCATCTCGTGCCGGGGATAACTCTTGACGGTACCCGCCGCCACCTGACGGTTCAAAGCGGCATACGCACCCAACAACAACTGCTGCCCGGTTTGACCGCGGGCATAGAAGGTGCGGCTGACGGTAGCCCCACCGAAAGAGCGGTTGGCCAGCAAACCGCCGTATTCCCGGGCAAAGGGAACACCTTGCGCAACGCACTGGTCGATGATATTGTTGCTGACTTCCGCCAGACGATAGACATTCGCTTCGCGGGAACGATAGTCACCGCCCTTGATGGTCTCATAAAAGAGACGATAGATGGAATCGTTGTCGTTCTGGTAGTTCTTGGCGGCGTTGATACCACCCTGGGCGGCGATGGAGTGCGCGCGGCGGGGGGAATCACTGATACAGAACACCTTGACGTTGTATCCGAGCTCTCCCAGGGAAGCCGCTGCGGACGCTCCGCCAAGGCCGGTGCCAATCACGATGATGTCCAGTTTCCGTTTGTTGCCGGGGGTGACAACGCGGATACCTGCTTTATGCTTTGACCACTTTTCGGCCAAAGGACCTTCAGGAATCTTTGAATTTAACGTTGAGGCCATAATTTGAGTTTTATAATTATTCCGCGAAAGTACATATTTTTTCGGGAAAATCCAATTTTATTGCTACCTTTGTGGCGTTATCGCTTAAGCGATGGGACTTTAATGCAAAGAAAATTTAACCATTTTAATTTTTAAACATTATGAAAAAAATTCTCGTTATTTTGGCCAGCGTTCTCGTCGCTGCGGTTATGACCACCTCCTGCCAAAAAGACATCAACCTTGCCAAATCTCTGATCGGAACAACGTGGATAGCTTCAGAAGGCACTGACACCTATCATCTGACATTCGACAGCCAGAGCGGATGCACGATGGACGAAATCGATAAAGAGGGCGGCCGAAAGCAATACAGCGGAACCTTCATTCTCTCCGGCGCCAAACCCAGCCTTGCCGGAGAAATGATTACGATTACCTTCACAGTACACGGTGAACTTGAAACTTATGACGGTAAGTTCAATAGCGAAACCGAATTGCGTCTGGACAACCGCATCTTTACCAAAGGTCTTTTGTAGTCATTCGCAAAATCACACAAAAAGAGCGACGGAAAAACCCCGCCGCTCTTTTTTGTGCTTTTTGGCTAGAAAGCTCGGGCTGAAAAGTCATCCGGAAGGAAGCGCGAACGGACTTCTCTTATGGAGTGAGCGCCCTTTCGGGGGCAAAGGCCCGAGCAAGGGTGAGCGTTGAGGATTCTGCTATCCCTACCACAGGAAATTATTGAACGGATAACGGCCGGCGTGAATCTCGGCGACCATTTTGTAGAGATCTTCCTTGAGTTTGTCGATGCCGCGTTTTTCACGGGCGGAAATAAAGATGCCGGGCGTACCCTTGCGCTCCCTCCAATCGGCCTTCCAGTCGTCCAGCGACCAGTTTTTCTTGCTCTTGGGCTCCAAAGAAAACGTGTCGTAAGGCTCGTATTCGTATTGGTCGATTTTGTTGAAAATCGTGAAAACGGGCTTGTCGGCGGCGCCGATATCGGCCAGGGTCTTCTCGACCACCGCCATCTGCGCCTCGAAATCGGGATGGGAAATATCCACCACGTGTACCAGAATGTCCGCCTCGCGCACCTCGTCCAGCGTGCTTTTGAACGCCTCAATCAGTTCCGTGGGCAATTTGCGGATAAAGCCCACCGTATCGCTCAGCAAAAACGGACAATTCTCAATGACCACCTTGCGCACCGTCGTATCCAGCGTAGCAAACAGCTTGTTCTCCGCAAACACGTCCGACTTGGCCAGCAAATTCATCAAGGTGCTTTTTCCCACATTGGTATAACCCACCAGCGAGAGCCGCACGAGTTGCCCGCGGTTGCCCCGCTGGGTCGCCATCTGGCGGTCCACCTTCTTGAGTTGTTCCTTAAGTTTGGCAATCTTATCTTTGACGATACGCCGGTCAATCTCTATCTGGGTCTCGCCCATACCGCCGCGCATACCCACGCCGCCGCGCTGCCGCTCCAAGTGCGTCCACATACCCGCCAGCCTCGGCAGCATATAATTATAACGCGCCAAATCCACCTGCATACGGGCATAGGCCGTCCGGGCCCGCTGCGAAAAAATTTCCAGAATCAGGCTGGTCCGGTCAATGACCGTCACCGTTTTGAGGATTTTCTCGATATTGCGCTGCTGCACGCCGGTCAGTTCGTCGTCAAAAATGACATATTCAATCCCGTTTTCTTCGCAATATTCGCCTATTTCCTGCACCTTGCCGCTGCGGATATAGGTCGCCTTGTCTGCCCGGTCCACCTTCTGCACAAACTGCTTGTCGGGAATGGCACCGGCCGTCTCCGCCAAAAAGCGAAGTTCATCCAGGTATTCCTTGACGCGGGCTTCATCGTCGTTCTGGCGGATGATGCCCACAAACACGGCTTTGAATGCCTTTTTCTCTTCTATTGCGCTCATCTTTTATCTAAATAAGGTTGACCGAAAATCCTCCGGCCAACCTTATCTTATCATCATACTCATGCTCTTAACGGAGCTGGAAAATCACAGGGAAGGTGTAGGTCACACGCACACTGCGGTCACGCTGCTTGCCCGGTTTCCATTTCGGAGAACTGGACACCACGCGGACGGCTTCCTTATCCAAGGAAGGGTCGATACCACGGAGCACCTTGACATTGGTCACACGACCGTCGGTCTCCACCGTGAACTGAAGGGTGACACGACCTTGTACGCCATTCTCCTTGGCAATCTCAGGATAGACCAGGTGCTGGCCGACCCACTTGGAAAAAGCGTTGGCGTCACCGCCCATAAAGGAAGGTTTCTCTTCCACCAACTGGAAAGGAATGGCCTCTTCTTCGATGTGCTCTTCCTCCACGGCCTCCACATAGTCCATAATCTCAACGCCCAGGTTGGCATCATCCTCAAGATTGACAAACATGTCGTCATCGACTTCTGCGTCATCATCCACAATATCAATTTGGTCAGACAAAACAGGAATCTTGGGGATCTCCGGCGGAGGAGGGGGCGTTTCGACCATCGTGTTGATAATCTCTTCTTCCTCGATGACTTGTTGCAAGTCCTCAAATTGGCTGACGGTCTGTTTCTCACGAGAACCCCATTCAAAAGCGATGAGGCACAGGCCCAAAGAACAAACCAAACCCAGTTCAATGAAGAGCAATTTCTTGTTCTCCAGATTGGCCTCAGGTGATTTCTTTATCTTCATTTTTGCAAATATTAGTTCACAACTAGCCCCCAAAGTTATAAATAATTCAATTTATTTCAAATTTTTTCTGAGAATAGTTGTAGATTTGCAGCAAAATTTCAGAAAATGATTCGCTACTTTACCGAAGATATCGATTTTTCACTGAGCGGGAAGGCCCACACCAAGCAATGGCTGAAAGAGGTGGCAGTGCGGGAAGACAGACTGATAGGAAATATCAACATCATTTTCTGCAGTGACGCCTATTTGCTGGATATCAACCGGAAATTCCTTTCGCACGACTATTATACCGATATCATCACTTTTGACGACTGCGAAGGAACGACGCTCAACGGAGATCTGTTCATCAGCATCGACACGGTACGCGCCAATGCAGATGAATATGCCGAGGGCCGCTTTTGCGAAGAACTGAACCGGGTGATGGTGCACGGCATCCTTCATCTGATAGGGTATGACGACCATACGGAAGAAGAGCGGAAGGTGATGCGAAAAAAAGAAAACGAAGCCCTGTCCCTCAAATCGGAACTTGAAAAATGAAAAAGGAGTACGACATCATTGTTATCGGAGGCGGACACGCGGGCTGCGAGGCGGCTATGGCGGCTTCATCGCTCGGCTCATCGGTGCTGCTGATTTCGATGGATATGAACAAATTCGGGCAAATGTCCTGCAATCCGGCAGTCGGAGGAATAGCCAAAGGACAGATTGTCAGGGAGATAGATGCACTTGGCGGATATATGGGCATCATCACGGACGCCTCCACGGTCCAATTTCGGATGCTCAACAAATCCAAAGGACCGGCGATGTGGAGTCCTCGTGCGCAATGCGATAAAAACCGCTTTTCGGCCCATTGGCGAAAAACACTTGAAACCACTTGTAATATAGATATTTACGAGGATGTTGCTACAAATTTTCTTTTTGAGGGAAGCAAAATTACGGGGTGTTGTACGAAAACGGGCGCAATATTTCATTGTCGTTGCGTTGTTTTAACGGCCGGAACCTTTCTTTCAGGCCGCCTTTTTATCGGAAAGCAGGATTTTGAGGGCGGACGCATCGGCGAACTTTCCTCTTACGGGCTGACCGGCCAACTGGTAGAACGCGGAATCCGGACGGCGCGGATGAAGACCGGCACTCCCCCGCGCATCGACATTTCCTCCATTGATACGACCAAACTGACCCGTCAGGAAGGAGACGCCCAGCCGGAAAAATTTTCTTTCCTCCCCTACCTGTCCACCGTCCAGAACGGCAATCCGCAGATGCCTTGTTACATCGTTCACACCAATTCCGAAGTACACGATGTTCTACGCTCCGGCTTTCAGGACTCCCCTCTTTTCTCGGGTAAAATTTCCGGGATAGGTCCCCGTTACTGTCCGAGTATTGAAGATAAGTTGCGAACTTTTGCCGATAAAGACGCACATCAACTTTTCCTGGAACCGCAAGGACGCGACACCAACGAATACTATCTGCAAGGATTTTCATCCTCCCTTCCCCTGGAAATTCAGGTGGAAGCGCTCCACAAGATTGAAGGGCTGGAAGACGCCATCATCTATCGGCCGGCCTATGCCGTGGAATATGATTTCTTTGATCCCACCCAATTGAAGGCTTCTATGGAGTCCAAATGCATTGAGAATCTCTTCCTGGCCGGACAAGTCAACGGAACCACCGGCTATGAAGAGGCGGCTGCGCAAGGGCTGATGGCAGGCATCAACGCCCATCGGAAAATCGTGAAAAAAGATGCATTTGTTCTACATCGGGATGAAGCTTACATCGGTGTGTTGATTGATGATTTGATTACAAAAGGCGTTGATGAACCCTATCGTATGTTCACTTCTCGGGCTGAATATCGCATTCTGCTACGACAAGACAATGCTGATTGGAGACTGACCGCCAAGGGTTACGAATTGGGTCTGGCCGATGCATTCCGTTATGATTATACAATGCGGAAATACGATGCCGTGTCACAACTTTCCGACTTTGTCCGCAACGAATCGGTGACTCCGGCTGCAGCCAATGCCTATTTGGAATCCGTCGGCTCCGCTCCCCTTCCCAACCGCAAAAAAATCGCGGATTTGATTGTCCGTCCACAAGTGGACATCCATTCTTTTTACCAAAATGTTCTATGTGGAACATTAAATAGAAAGAAAATCGCCGAGGAAGAATGGACGGACGTGTCTGCTTTTGTACCGATTAAGGACTACAAAAAATTATTGAAAGAAAGCGCTCCTTTCCCGAAGATAGAAAAGGATGTCTATAAAAAAGCGCTGGCCGTCCTGTCGGACAACGAAGGAATTGCGGTGGAAAATTTGGATGATGCGTACATCAAGAACCAACTTCAATCGAATTTCCGTTCGTCCATTCTTGAATCATTGGAAATCGAAATCAAATACGAAGGATACATTGAAAGAGAGCGGTTACTGGCCAACAAAATTCAACGCCTGGAAAATCTAAGCATTCCTGAGGGATTCGATTTCGACCGAATTGAAAGCCTTTCCATCGAGTGCCGGCAAAAACTCAAACGCTACGCCCCCACGACCATCGCCCAAGCCTCCAGAATCTCAGGTGTTTCTCCAGCCGATATCGCCGTACTGTTGGTGTATTTCGGAAGATAAGAAAAGAAGAGTTCCACGTGGAACAGAATCACAACTTTTGCAGCGCGGTCTTGATTAAAACTTCTACGCCGGCCGTGGGATTTTCCTGAACCAGCGAACCCACCAATTTCTGAACGGCCGGCTTGGGGAAACCAAGCATAAGCAGTGCAGTAATGGCTTCGTCCGCCACGGCATGGGTGGCTTGGCCGGAAAAGAACACGGTGGAGTCGGAACCTTCGCCCTTGACCACTTTATCTTTTAATTCAAGAATGATTCGCTGGGCTGTCTTCAGACCGATTCCTTTGATGGATTTGATGCGGGATACATTCTCACTCAAAATAGCTTCGCGAATCTCGTCTGCACTCAAAGAAGATAACATCATACGGGCGGTACTGGCCCCCACACCGCTCACGCCGATCAGCAGACGGAAGAACTGGCGCTCATCTTTGCTGGAAAATCCATAAAACATTTCTTCGTCCTCGCGAAGGATATGATGGATAAAGAGGGTCGTATCCGACTTATTTTCCAACATGGCATACGTCTGGAGAGAAATAAAAGCGTGGTACCCGATACCTCCGCATTCAATCACAATGTCGGTGGGAAGCAACTCGACAATTTTACCCTTAATGTAGTCTATCATAATAATCTGTATATAGAGCGAAGATACGCACAATTTTTGGAAATCAAAAAAAATCCATACCTTTGAAAGCATAAATCGAATAAGGATGTGTAATTACCAAAGCCCCTCGCTGACGTCCGTTCCACTATCCATCGAACAGACTCTTCTTACCGGCAGCCACGAAAAGATTCCGGTCGTTCCCGTTGATCCCGGCTTCACCTATCATTTTTTTGAAGAATAGGAGGAAAAGATATGAAAAAGCAGGGTTATATTCTTTTTCTTTTATTATGGGGGCTAGCCGCGTGCGGTAAAATTTCCAAAGAAATAACAACGCTTCCACAGCCAGAGAAGAAAGACGTCTGGCTGTTGGAAGATATGAGCAACCAAAAAGTCGCAGGAAATCCGGGAGGGGGAGCGGCGACGGCGGAATTTAAAGAAGAGGGGAGTAAGACGCATTCTGAACTGAGCGATGATGGAACTTACGCCAAAGTAATCTGGAATCCGGGTGACAGTTTTGAAATGCTCACCTATGACTCTTCTACCGGTAAATATCCTTATACTGTCTATACAACTTCTGCCGGGGGAGAGGTTGCCAACTTCAGTTATAGCAGCACGCTAACGATCGCACCTTTTTACTGTATTTATCCTTCGGTACGAAAAATGACACAGTACAATGGTTCGACTGCATTTGGAATAACTATTCCTATCAACCAAACGGCCACGGCAGGCTCCATTTCGCCCGGGTCGAATGTGTCATTTTGTAGAACAAATGTACAAAATAGCAACTTTCATTTTCTGAATTGCAGTTCCTTCATCAAATTCCGTTTAAGCGGTTCCGTGGTAAGCAGCGTGACCTCCATTTCCTTAAAAGGAGGGAACACCATGGCGGGGGACTGCATTTTACTGGTCGAAGAGGATGGAACACCTGTGCTGACTAATGAAATATACTTTAATGACGATGTCAAATCCAACACCGTGACCTTGACGGGTTCTTTCCGAACAGGGGTGGATTATTATTTCACCGTAATGCCCGGAACACAGTACGGATTCACGATGTCTTTCTCGGATGGAACGAACAGAAAAACACTGGTATCCAATAAGAAAATAATACTTAATCGCTCTATAATCAGTGATTTAGGCACGATAAACATAGGCAGTGACCTCATTGATGACGACCCGGAAAACGCCACGCTCTACATACAATCCACCTCCGGAAAAACACCGGTCAGCATCGCCGTGATTTCAGAAGGATTCAAGCAGGAAGAGTTGAGTGATTTTGAAATGCTGGCCAAGAGCGGGATTGATATGATGTTCTCCGTGGAACCCTTCAAATCCTACAAAGAATACTTCAATGTCTGGATTCTGAAAACTCCATCCAACGAATCAGGATCCAGCATTACGGATGGAAGCGGGAATATCATCAAACGGAAAGATACCTATTTTGAATCCCGCTGGGGAAGCGAGTCCTATAGTGATATGACGGCGAACCTGGATAAAGTGCTGGCGTTTGTCACCAATAATTGTCCGGATGTGATCAACGGAATCCATACCGGCAGCGAAGTCGCGACCGTTATGATTATCAATGATACCCGATACGGAGGAATATGTCACAATTATACAAACTCAAGATGCTTGGGAATGGTTCCTTATGTAAATGCGGGAGGAGTTATAGGTTGGGGTTATCCTGATACAGAAGCCGTCAACGAGAGCACGATGACCGGGGGGACGAGAACGGTCACGAATGCGGAAAAACAGGCATTGGGGATTTCACAGGGAGACTGGCGGAATATTTTTTTGCACGAATTCGGCGGACACGGCTTCTCAAGGCTTTTGGATGAATATTGGTACAGCAGTTATCTGCCAGCGGTCACAGCGATTGATTCTCACGCTTTTCCGGTTCCTTATGGATTGAATATCTCAGCCACTTATAACAATCCGCCCTGGCAAAGCGCCCTACTGGATAATCTCAGTACCTTGGAGGCGATGAATCCTTTGTATAGCCGGATTGGCGTGTACCACGGGGGACAAGTGTCCATCTTCAACCGATGGAGAAGTGAAAGAATCAGTTGCATGATAGACAACCGGCGTTACTTCTCCACCTGGCAACGCTTGCTGATTGTGAAACGGATTCTGGATATTGCAGGAGAAACATTCAATCTGACCACCTTCTTCAGTAAAGACGATCCGACGGATCCTTTGCGGGATATCGTCACCGGAGCGACATACGGCAGCGTAACGGAAAAAATCCCGCCCAAAGTGATGCCGATGTTACCCGCCCCCGTGATACACGAGGAGTAAGAATCAGGTAATCAACTTTTTAAAATAAACCGGGCTCATCGCTATAATCCTGCATCTTATTGAGCCCCAGATGTTTATAAGATAATTCAGTCGCTTCTCTCCCCCGAGGGGTGCGGATGATGAATCCTTCCTTTATTAAGAAAGGTTCATAAACCTCTTCGATGGTTCCGGCTTCTTCTCCTACGGCGGTGGCAATGGTGTTCACCCCGACCGGACCTCCTTTGAACTTGGTGATAATCGTCTTGAGAATCTTATTGTCAATGGTATCCAGGCCTCGTTTGTCAATATTCAAAGCATCCAGGGCAAAGCGGGCGATAGTGATATCAATCTTTCCATTCCCTTTCACTTGGGCAAAATCACGCACACGACGGAGTAAAGCGTTCGCGATACGGGGGGTTCCCCGGCTGCGAAGTGCAATTTCATATCCTGCCTCCTCACTGATTTCGACTTTTAATATACGCGCGCTCCGCTGAATGATATGCAGCAAGGTAAGAGTATCATAATACTCCAGAGCGCATTTGATACCGAAACGGGCGCGCAAAGGAGAGGTAAGCAAGCCGCTGCGCGTGGTAGCGCCCACCAAAGTAAATGGAAAGAGATTGATACGGACGGAACGGGCTCCGGGGCCCTTGTCCACCATAATGTCAATCACAAAATCTTCCATCGCGGAATATAGGTATTCCTCAACGACGGGAGAGAGCCGATGAATCTCATCGATGAAAAGCACATCTCCTTTCTGGAGAGAAATCAACAAACCGGCCAAATCTCCCGGTTTATCCAATACAGGACCGGAAGTGACTTTCAAATTGACGCCTAACTCATTGGCGATAATATGCGCCAGCGTAGTCTTGCCCAGTCCCGGAGGGCCGTGGAACAATACGTGGTCGAGCGCCTCGTCCCGCATCTTGGCTGCCTGGATGAAAATGCGGAGATTTTCTACGATTTTATCCTGTCCGGTGAATTCTTCCAGATCTTGAGGACGCGTTATTCCGTCCAAATCACTATCTTTGCACTCTCCTTGGATGTGCGGGTCGAAAGATTCTTGCATAAAAGTAGCAGGTGTTGTTATCAAACAAATAATTACAAATATATTGATTTTTTTAAAACTTTTGATGTTGTTATAATTGCTGTTAATTTGTTGAAAACTCTGTAAATTATTTATATACAATTAATTATTATTTAATAAACTTGCTGGAAACTTATTGGAAAATTCGAGATGACTCATTTGCATTTCTGTAAAATTTTCCGATATATCCAAAAGTTTTG
>CAMJRT010000022.1 GCA_946408295.1 uncultured Bacteroidales bacterium | reverse complement strand
GGCAAGCCCCCGCGCAGCCTGAAGATTTTCTTTGCCCGGGTCCGTCCTTTCGGACCGGCGGAGGGTGGGCGCCCTGCGCCCGGAACGATTTCCAGCGATGGAAAGACTGTTCTGAGCATTGCTTGTGCGGACGGCTGGGCCGATTTGACCGAGGTGCAACTTTCCGGCAAGAGCCGGATGGGCATCGCGGAATTTTTGCGCGGTTTCCACGAACCGGAACAATACAAGGCGGTGCGCCTGAGTTAAGCGATGGGCAAGAAGAGCAAGATATATGTCTTCGACCCGGGCACGCTCGATTATCGCGAGCAGGTGGTTACCTGGCGGGAGCGCGCCGGCCGCTTTTTCCTTTTTTTACTGGGAAGCCTTCTTGTCGCTGTCTTTTATCTTTGGCTTTATGCGGGAGTTTTGGGCCTCGAATTGCCCAAGACCACCTTTTTGAAAAAACGCAATGCGGAGTGGAGTGGAAAAATGGCTATCATGGCTTCGCAGATGGAGGATTGCCGCCGTCGGCTCGATGCCCTCAGCCTGCGCGACGACGGGGTGTACCGGACCATCTTCGGAATGACGGAAATCAGTCGGGAAGAGCGTCTGTCGGGCCTGGGGGGTATCAATCGCTATGCCGAATTGCGGGCGAGCGACCACAGCGGGCATTTGTACAACAATGTCAAGGAACTGGATTTGTTGACCAAGATGGCTTATGTTCAGAGTAAGTCGTACGACGAAGTGGATCAGATGGCCCGGCACAGCGGAGATATTGCCGCTTGTGTGCCGGCCATTCCGCCCTTTTATCCCGGTATCCGCTTCCGTATGTCCAGCCCTTTCGGCCATCGCAGCGACCCGCTCTATCACTATATGAAAATGCACACGGGCCAGGACTTTGCGATGGATCCGGGCAATTCGATATATGCCGTTGGAGACGGGACGGTGGAATCGGTGCGCAACGAGTTGTTCGGTTATGGCAATTCGTTGGTTATCAATCACGGGTTTGGTTATAAGACCCGCTATGCCCACTTGAAAATGATTCTGGTCCAGCCCGGCCAGAAAGTCTGCCGGGGGGATTGTATCGCCCAAAGCGGCAACAGCGGGAAATCCACCGGTCCGCACCTGCATTACGAGGTGATGTACAAAGGCAATTATGTCAATCCTGTCAATTATATGGATATGGAGATTCCGCTGGATGAATATGCGCAGATGGTTAAGGCGCGGGAAGAACAGACAGGACTCTCTTCTGACTTGATTCAGCCGGTTCACAAGGACCGCAAGACCATCCACAAACGGAAAAAATAGGAAGATGTTCAAGTTTAAGCACAAGCCAACCTATAAACTGGACGGAGATTTTCAAGTCCGGGAGAAGCGACTGACCGTGACGGACGTGCTGATGAAGATCCTGTTGTTCCTGGTGGTGACGGTGTCTCTTTCGCTCGTGTACTACCTCATCTTCGCTTTTTTAATAGATACGGATGTGGAAAAACAACTCAAGAGCGAGAATGGCGCTTACGCAAAACGCTATGAGGAGATGGTCGTCCGTTTGGAACGGCTGGAAGACGTGACTTCGGGACTGGAAGGCAGGGATGACCGTCTGTACGAGAAGATTTTCCACACCAACGCTCCTTTCGACAGCCGGATGGCAAAAGTTTCCTTGCTGGAACTTGGGGACAGTCTGGAAGAAAAGACGCTGGAGGCCAATACGGCCCGACGGATTGCCCGCAACGAAGATCGTACGCGGAGCATTGAGGCGAATTTTCACCGGATTTATGAACTCGTTTCCTCTCCCTCTTTTGTATGCCCGCCGATGCAATTGCCGCTGGAGGATTTCAGTTATGTCCGGACCGGCGCCGGCGTGGGAACGAAGGTCAGTCCGTTCACCCACGTGCCGACCACCCATTACGGTCTGGATATGATGGCCGCTTCGGGCGACCCGGTGCTTTGTGTCGCGGACGGAGTGGTTTCCCGGGTGATACACTCGCGCAAGAAGCAGGGCAACCAGGTCATCATCGAACACGCCGGAGGGTATCGTACCAGTTATGCCCACCTGTCCGAAATCAAAGTACGTCAGGGAATGCGGGTAAAAAAAGGACAGGTGATAGCGACCGTCGGTATGTCCGGCAACTCTTTTGCTCCGCATTTACATTATGAAATCATGCGCGATACCCTGACTTTGGATCCTGTTTCCTATTTTTTCAAAGATCTGATGCCGGATGAGTATGCCGATATGGTCATTCTTTCCGCCAGCACGGGACGTTCCATGGATTAGCGGTTATATAACAGAAAATTAAATAGTTATCGATATGGAAAAACTTTATTATGCTATAGGAGAAGTGGCAAACGAACTGGGTGAAAGCGTCACGCTGGTGCGTTACTGGACCAATTATTTTCCGCATCTGCTGGACCCGAAGCGCAATGCCCGGGGCAACCGATATTACACGCCGGAACAACTGGATATCCTGCGCCAACTGCATTATCTTATCAAAGAATGCGGAATGACGTTGGACGGAGCGGCCGCCCGCTTGAAATCCGATAAAAAAGAAGTTTCCCATCGTACCCAGTTGCGTCAAACCCTTGAATCCCTTCGGAAAGAACTGGAAGAAGTGAGAAAATCTTTGTGAAGTCCACGAAAATTTCTATCTTTGCGGTTCTCGAAAATATAATATAATACGATATGGCTACGAAAAAGACTAAAACAAAAGAAACTCCGATTGACAAAAGAGAAACTTTTGTATCCCTCGGGAAAAATTTTGCCGATTCGGCGGACTCCGTCTCAGAAAAACTGGATATTCTCTATCAGCTTCAATCGACGGATACCGCCATTGACCGTCTGGTGCGTTTGCGCGGTGAACTTCCCCTTGAAGTGCAGACCCTGGAGAAGGAACTGGAGCAAATTGACGGCAAGATGGCCAATATCAACGCGGCCATTGACGAGCAGATGAGTTCCATTGCCCGTAACAAAGCGGCCATCGTGGACGGCGAGGCCACGCTCGAAAAATACAGGGCCCAGGAAAACCAGATTCAGAACAGCCGCGAGTATGATGCCATCAACAAAGAGATTGAAAACCAGGATTTGCTCATCCAGATTGCCAAAAAGCGCATCGACGAGGCTAAGCTTGCCATCAATACGATGAAAGAGCGCTTGGAAATCACATCCGAGAAGCGGAATATCATTGCCGAAGATCTGGCCGCCAAGCAGGCCGATTTGGAGACAATCATCGCATCCACCGCGAAGGAAGAAGAGGTCCTGCAAGCCAAGAGGGCCGCTTGCGCCTCCCGGATCGACGAACGGACCATGGTGGCTTATGACCGTATCCGCGAAAGCAACAGCAATCATCTGGCCGTCGTCGGAATTTATCATGCCAATGCCTGCGGTGGATGTATGCACATTATTCCGCCCCAGCGCCTGGTAGAGATTCGTTCCGGCAAAAAAGTGGTCATTTGCGAGTATTGCGGTCGTATTCTGGTCAACAAAGAACAATAAATTCAAGAATCGACAATGGCGAAAACGACGTTGGCCAAGGCGAAACCTCGGCGGGCTGATTTGTCCGCAAAAATAGAGGAAGTTGGGCTTGGGATGGGAAAGACACCACCCCAAGCTCTTGATTTTGAGCGTTCTGTTCTGGCCTCGTTGCTGCTTGACTATGAATGTGTGGAAGATGTGCTCGCGATGATTCCCGATGGGCGCGCTTTCTACGATCAGCGGCACCGGATTGTCTATGAGACGGTCAAAGAGTTGTTCAACACCCACCGTCCCGTCGATTTGACGACCGTTTCCCAGAAACTGGCCGCGCTCAAACTCGTCAAGAAAGAAGACGGCAAGGAAATGGAGGTCGTCGCCCTAGACGAAATTGGAGGGGTGGAATGGCTGGCCGCGCTGACCGACAACATCACGGCCGGTGCGATGCTGGAGTACTATTGCAACATCGTCCAGCAGAAATTCATCCAGCGTGAATTGATTGGCGCCACCCTCAAGATTCTGGGAACGGCGTACGACGATGCCGTCAATATGGAGGACCTTATCTCCCTGGCGCAGACGGAGATTTTCAACGCCATTGACCACAATGTCACCAAAGAAGCCCAAACCATCGCCCAGGTTATCCGGGAAGCGATGGATGATATCGAGGCAGCCCAAAGTGCTACCGACCGCTATACCGGCGTTCCTTCCGGATTCCATAGCCTGGACGAGATTACCCTGGGCTTCCAGGCTTCCGATATGATTATTCTGGCTGCCCGTCCTTCCGTGGGCAAGACCGCTTTCGCGCTCAATATTGCCCGCAACGCGGCCGTCGATCACCACGTTCCCGTGGCGGTATTCTCGTTGGAGATGCCGGCCAAGCAATTGGTGAAGCGTCTGATGACCTCCGAAAGCCACCTCGATGCGATGAAAATTAAGGGCGGTACCAAATTGCAGATGGGCGAGTGGGACCAGTTGGAAAAATCGATTGCCGCACTTACCCAGGCACCGCTTTACATTGACGATACCCCCTCCCTCCCGGTGATGGAATTCCGCAGCAAAGTCAAGAAACTGGTCAAGCAGAAAGGCGTCCGTCTGGTGGTGGTGGATTATTTACAGTTGATGCAGGGGCCTCCGGAGTTGCGAGGTTTTCGCGAGCAGGAAGTGGCCGCCATTTCGCGTACCCTCAAGGCGACGGCCAAGGAGATGGATATTCCCATCATCGCCCTGTCCCAGCTCAGTCGTAACGCCGTCCAGCGGGAAAAGAGCAACAACCGTCCGCAACTGAGCGACTTGCGTGAGTCCGGTTCCATCGAGCAGGATGCCGATATGGTCTTGTTCCTCAATCGTCTCGACTACCAGGGGCTGGGGCCGGACGATGCGACAAAAGGGGATACAGACTTGATTATCGCCAAGCATCGTAACGGCGAAATCGGCACGGTCAAACTGATTTTCCATGATTCGGAGGCCCGTTTTACCGATGCACAAGACGCTCGTTTTGTGACGGAGCAGGCCTCTCAGGAAGAAACCATTTCCGAGTCTTCCATGAATTCGAGACCGTTGGATGACGATACAGATTATTTGGAGACGGGGGATCCTTCCTTTACCTAATGAAAGAAGATTCGTATAAGGGTTGTTCTGCGTGTCACGCCCAATTTTTGTGCGGTCGGCGTGAGGAGGATCGGGAGCAGGCCTGTTCCTTGCCTGTGTCCTTGGCGCATAAAGCCGTGCGGATTTCCTACGTTTATCCGATTTTGCTTTTTTTGGCCGTATTGTGCGGCGTGAGCGCGGCGGGCCTTGCCGAAGGCTGGGCGGCGTTGTGCGCTTTTGCCGTCCTCGGTCTGTATTATATGGTTTTGCGCCTGATGCGCGCGAAATGGGAAAAATTATTTACCAATAAATCATTATGATGTCAAGTGCAATGATCACGACGGTTGTTTTGCTGACCGTGTTGGGTGCCTTGCTGGCCATCATCTTGTATGGGGTCGCCTCCAAATTCAAAGTGGAGGAGGATCCGCGTATCGATGAGATTGAAAAAGTGATGCCGGGCGCCAACTGCGGCGGTTGTGGTTTTGCCGGTTGCCGGGCTTTTGCCCAATCCTGCGTGGAGAAGGGGAATGTCGATGAGAACTTCTGCCCGGTCGGCGGCAACGAAGTGATGAAAAAAGTGGCTGCTGTATTGGGAATCGAGGCGACGGCCAAGGCTCCGATGGTGGCGGTGGTACGCTGCAACGGGACTTGTGAGGCCCGTCCCCGCATCAATGTGTATGATGGAAAACTTTCCTGCCGGGTGAAAGCCTCCCTGTATAGTGGAGACACGGGTTGCGCCTATGGTTGTGTGGGCTGCGGCGACTGTGTGGCCGCTTGTCCGTTCGGCGCTTTGTCGATGGATGCCGAAA
This sequence comes from uncultured Bacteroidales bacterium, assembly GCA_946408295.1. Next base: position 5,543 of record CAMJRT010000022.1, on the reverse strand, counting down.
CCGGCCTGCCCGTGGTGGATGAAAACCTGTGTACCGCCTGCGGCAAATGCGTGAAGACCTGCCCGAAAGGGATCATCGAACTGCGCAACAAAGGTCCCCGGGGCATTCGCGTGTATGTGCGTTGCCGCAATCAGGAAAAAGGCGGTATCGCCCGCAAGGCCTGTCAGTCGGCTTGTATCGGCTGCGGCAAGTGCGCCAAGGTGTGTACCCACGAGGCCATTACGGTAGAGAACAACCTGGCCTACATCGATTTCACCAAGTGCAAGTTGTGCAAGAAGTGTGTGGAAGAATGCCCGACCGGGGCCGTCCACGCCGTCGGCTTCCCGCCCAAACCGGCCCCCAAACCGGCGGCTGATGCCCCTCAAACTCCTAAAACCGAAGCGTGATGGAAAAATTGAATACCTTTTCCATCGGGGGCGTTCACCCCGATGACCGGAAAATCTCCCGCGATTGCCCGATTGAAGTGCTTCCTCTGCCCGACAAGGTCTATGTGTCGATGGCCCAGCACCTGGGCGCGCCGGCCAAGCCCCTGGTCGCTCCCGGCGACACCGTCAAGGTGGGTCAGCTGATTGCCGAGCCCGGCGGCTTTATTTCCGCCTGTGTCCATTCCCCGGTGAGCGGCACCGTCAAGTCGGTCGGTCCCCGCGAAGACCTTGCTGGCAACAAAGTCACCCATATCGAGATTGCCGTGGAAGGGGATGAATGGGAAGAGAGCATCGACCGTAGCGCCGATTTGGTGACGGAACTGCCGGAAGACAAGGCTTGGATTCTGGACCGCATTAAACAGAACGGCGTCGTCGGTCTGGGCGGTGCGACCTTCCCCACGCACGTCAAACTGGCTCCGCCTCCGGGCAAGAAAGCGGAATTTCTGCTGATTAACGGCGCCGAGTGCGAGCCCTATCTGACCAGCGACTACCGCGTGATGATGGAAAGGGGAGCCGAGGTGCTGGTAGGCGCGGCCTTGATGCAAAAAGTGTTGGACGGTCCCCGCTGCCTCATCGGCATTGAAGAGAACAAACCCGAAGCCATCGGGCATCTTTCCGAACTCTTGTCCGGACTGGCCGACCGCAATCCGGCCTACCGCAACATCGAGATCCGTCCCCTGAAGAAAAAATATCCGCAAGGCGGGGAGAAACAGTTGATCGACGCCCTGACCGGGCGACAGGTCAAGTCGATGGGGCTTCCCATCGATGTGGGCGCCGTCGTTCAGAATATCGGCACCACCCTGGCCGTGTATGAGGCGGTGCAGAAGAACAAACCTTTGATTACCAACGTACTGACCGTTACGGGGGATTGTCTGCCGGTCGAAAGGCAGCACAACTACCTGTTCCGCATCGGCGTTCCCTTGTCTTTCATTATGGAACAGGCGGGAGGAGTGCCCGAGGGGGCGGCCAAAATCATCAGCGGCGGTCCGATGATGGGCAAGGCGGTTGCCCGTGTGGATGCCACCACGGTCAAGGGCTCTTCCGCCATCCTGTACTTGACGGGCGGGCAGACGCTCCGTCTTCCCGAAGGCCCCTGCATCCGTTGCGGACGCTGCGCCGATGCCTGTCCGATGGGCTTGGAGCCGTTCCTGCTCAAGAAACTGGCCGAAGCGGGCGATTTCACGGCGTTGGAAAAGAATGCCGTCCACGATTGCATCGAATGCGGCTGCTGCCAGTATTCCTGCCCGGCGAACCTGCCTTTGCTCGATACCATCCGTATCGCCAAAGGAGATATGTTGCGAATCATTAAATCCAGACCTAAGAATTGATATGGCTTTTGTAATTTCTCCTTCTCCCCATATTCACGCGCCGGCGTCCACCGCATCCATTATGCGGGATGTGTTGATTGCCCTGGCGCCCGCCACCCTTGTTTCGCTCGTCTTCTATGGCTGGGCGGAACTCTTGCTGGTGGCCGTGTGCATCTGCGCCTGTATGTTGACCGAATACGCCATCGAGCGTTTCATTCAGCATACGCCCTCCACTTTGCGTGACGGCTCGGCGGCCGTGACCGGTCTGCTGCTGGCCCTCAACCTGCCGGCTTCCTGCCCCTGGTGGGTGGCCGTTGTCGGTTCCGTTTTCGCCATCGGCGTGGTCAAGATGACTTTCGGCGGCCTGGGACAGAATGTGTTCAACCCCGCCATCGCCGCCCGCGTGTTCCTGCTGGTTTCCTTCCCGTCCCTTATGACGGACTGGAGCGCTCCGGCGAGCATTTCCTCCGCCTGGGGCTTTTCGCAGGTGGATGCCGTCAGCGGCGCCACACCCCTGGGCGTCGTGAGCGAGGGGCTTCGTTCCGGAATGACGCTGGACGAAATTTTTGCCGCCCATTCCTTCTCTTACAAGGAAATGTTGTTCGCCCGCGTCGGCGGCAGCGCCGGAGAACTCAGCGCCCTGGCCCTGCTGGTGGGTTTTGCCTATCTGCTGGCGCGCAAGGTCATCAAGGCGACCACCACCCTGTCCATCTGGGCGACCATCATCGGTATCAGTATGGTGTTCTCTTTCATCAATCCCTCCGCCTACACGGATCCGCTCTTCAATATGCTCACGGGCGGCGTGCTGCTGGGTTCCATCTTTATGGCGACCGACTATGTGACCAGCCCGATGAGCAACACCGGCTGCGTCATCTATGGTTTCGGTATCGGCCTCCAGACGATGCTCATCCGTTATTTCGGCGCTTATCCGGAAGGTATGAGTTTCGCGATTCTGCTGATGAACGCCTTCGTGCCCCTCATCAATCGCTACTGTCATCAACCTAAATTTGGGAGGACGAAATAATGGCTGCGAAATCTTCTTTCAAGAATATGACCCTGTGTCTGCTGACCATCTGCCTGGTCTGTTCGGCGCTCCTCGCACTGGTCAGCCACCTGACGGCCGCTCCGATTGCCCAGGCTCAGCAAAATAAGACCAAAGCAACGCTCGCCCAGGTGCTTCCCGACTTTGAAAAAGCGGAGAGCGAGGTGGTGACGATGGGGGGTACCGATTATGTCTGCTACACGGCTTCGGTCGATACTTCCGTCGTGGGCTATGCCGTCGTTTCTCCGGTCATCGGCTTCGGCGGTACGCTGGTGTTGATGGTGGGCTTCGATGACGCCGGACGGGTCTGGAGTACCTCCGTACTCTCCCACAATGAAACGCCCGGTCTGGGTGCCAATTGCACCGATCCGGCCTTCAAGGGCCAGTTCGACCATTTCGACCCTGCGGAAAAAGTGCTGCAGGTACGCAAGGACGGGGGGCACATCGATGCCATTACGGCCTCGACCATTACCTCCCGCGCTTATTGCAAAGCCGTGGAGCAGGCCTGCCGCGTCTATCATCTTTTAACCGTCAAGGAGAAAAACCATGAGTAAATTATCCATCATTACCAAAGGGATTGTCAAGGAGAATCCTACTTTCGTCCTCCTGCTGGGAATGTGCCCGACTTTGGCTACGACCACTTCCGCCCTCAACGGAATGAGTATGGGGCTGGCCACGATGGCGGTGCTGATTTTCTCCAATATTACGATTTCCGCGATTGCACGCTTCATTCCCGACAAGGTGCGCATTCCTTCCTACATCGTGGTGATTGCGACCTTCGTGACCCTGTTGCAACTCTTGATGCAGGCCTATGTGCCCGATGTGTATGAAACGCTCGGCCTGTTCATCCCGCTGATTGTGGTGAACTGCATCATCCTGGGCCGGGCCGAAGCCTTCGCCAACAAAAACGGGGTGGTGGATTCCGCGCTGGACGGCATTGGCATCGGACTGGGTTTCACCCTGGCGCTGACCTTGCTGGGCCTGGTTCGGGAAGTGTTGGGAAGCGGCAGTCTGTTCGGCTGGAAATTCCTTCCTTCCGAGTATAATATCCTTGCCTTCGTGCTGGCGCCGGGCGCTTTCATCGTGCTGGCCTACCTGATTGTATTGTTTAAAAAAGTAACGAAGTAGTGAAATTTTATCCCCATTGCTTGTTTCAAACCCCCGCTTCGCGGTCCCTCTCACAGCGCTTCGTTTGTGGGCCCCTCCCTCTTATGATGCCGAGGGTGGCACAGGTTTGAAACAAGCAATGGGGATATAAAATATTTGTGAATATGGAATATCTATTTATTATTATCTCTGCGATATTTGTCAATAATATCCTGCTGAGCCAGTTCCTGGGCGTGTGCCCGTTCCTGGGGGTTTCCAGTAAAATTGATACGGCCGTGGGGATGAGCGGGGCCGTCTGCTTCGTCATTACCTTGGCGACGGTGGTGACCTTTCTGCTCAACAAACTGCTGCTTTTGTTCCAGATTACCTATTTGCAGACCATCGTATTCATTCTGGTGATTGCCGCCCTGGTGCAAATGGTGGAAATCGTACTCAAGAAGATCAGCCCGGCCCTGTATGCCGCGCTCGGCATTTTCCTGCCCTTGATTACGACCAACTGCGCGGTGCTGGGCGTGGCCCTCAATGTCGTTACCAAGGAATTTTCCTTCTTCGGCGGCCAGCCCCATCTGTTCAACCTGGCCGAGGCGACGGTCTATGCGTTTGCGACCGCCCTGGGCTATGGCCTGGCGATGATTTTGTTCGCCGGATTGCGCGAGCACCTCTCTTTGAATAAGGTTCCCGAATCCTTCAAGGGCGTTCCCATCGCGCTGGTTACCGCCGGTCTGCTGGCCCTCGCCTTTATGGGCTTCAGCGGAATGGTGTATTGATTTTTCTTTGATTTGAAAAGAATTCTCGTTACCGGCAGTGCCGGATTTATCGGGGCTCATCTGGTGGGCCGGCTGTTGAAAGACAGTACGGCCGCTTGCATCGTAGGGTTGGATAATCTGAACGACTATTACGATGTTTCGCTCAAAGAGTACCGCTTGCGGGAAATCGAGCGGCTTGCGGGAGATTCCCCGATAGAATATCGCTTTGTAAAAGGCGATATCTGCGATGAGTCCTTGCTCGATTCCCTTTTTTCGCAATATCATTTCGATACGGTCGTTCATCTGGCGGCCCAAGCGGGGGTGCGCTACAGTTTGACGCATCCGTCCGTTTGTCTGGAAAGCAATGTCCGGGGATTCTATAGCATACTGGGGGCGTCCCGGCGTCATCCGGTGGAGCATTTCATTTTTGCTTCCAGCAGCAGTGTCTATGGCGAGAACGCCCCGGTCCCTTTTCGGGAAGATGCCGCTACGGACCATCCCGTGAGTCTGTACGCCGCTTCCAAAATCTGCGACGAATCCTTGGCGTATGTTGCCGCCCGCTTGTCTGGCCTTCCGGCGACGGGGCTTCGTTTTTTCTCCGTCTATGGTCCGGCGGGCCGGCCCGATATGGCTTATTTTAAATTTACCCGGCAGTGGCTGCGCGGGGAGGTCGTGCCCCTCTATAACGAAGGCCGTTGCCGCCGCGATTTCACCTACATCGACGATGTCGTCGAGGGGATTGTCCGGGTGATGGCCGGGGGGCCTGGCGTCGGGAATGCAGCCTTGTGCGTAGGAGGGGCGCCGGAGGCCCCCCGTCTTGCAGTCGAGGCGTCGGCTCCCTTCCGTCTCTATAATATTGGCAGCGGGAGGCCCGTAGGAATGCTGGACTTTGTCCGTATGCTTCAGAACGCCCTGG
>CAMJRT010000021.1 GCA_946408295.1 uncultured Bacteroidales bacterium | reverse complement strand
AGCAAAAACAGAATCAAAAACGCGCCGGAAATGCTCTGGATAAGCTTTTTCCCAATCGAAGATACAAAAATAGTCGCCATATCGTTTATTTTAACAGACAAAGGTACACTCTTTTTTTTGAAATATCAAACTTACTTGGTAGACCCGCCGAGGGCGATGTACAAAGCAACCACAGCCTGTGCGCCCTTATACAGATTCATCGCCTCGTTAAGTTGCGCGTTCAGGTAGGTCTCCTGCGCGGTGAGCACTTCAATGTAACTGGCCTTGCCGCTTTCCATCAAAGCGTGCGTGCCGGTGTACGCCTCTTGCAACACCTCCACCTGACGATGGTAAAACGCGTGTTTTTCAAGGGCGGTCTGGTAGTCGGCCAGGGCTTCGTTCACCTGGTTGCCGGCATTGATGACCGTCTGCACATACTTCTGCTTCATATCCTCCTCGTTGAGCGAGGCAATCTTCTTGTTGGCGATGATTTTGCCGCGGGCGAAGATGGGTTGCATCAGGGAAGCCGCCGCATTCAGCAGCAAAGCCCCGGGGTTGAAGATGACGCCGCCCGCATTGTTGGTCCAACCGACCAATCCGGAAAGGGAAAGCTTGGGATAGAAGGCCTGACGGGCTTCCTGCGTGTTGTAGAACGCCTCGGCCATCACGAAGTCGGCAATGCGGATGTCGGGGCGGCGCCGGAGCATCCCGGCCGGCACGCCGCAGGCGATGTTGTCCGGAAGCACGAAACTCCCCCATTGGGCGCGCCGGACGGGCTGGGAAGACCGGGCCAGCAGGCGGCAAAGGGAATTCTCCACACTCCGGATATTGCGGCGCACATCCACAATCTGGGATTTTACATTCAAATAAGAGGATTCCATCTGATTGACGGCCGTGGAATAGGTCTTGCCGTTCTCCCACAACGCCTTCTGCGTCTCAAGGGAGGCATTCCAAAGGCTGTCCGTCATCATCAGGATTTCAAGCTGGCGGTCAAGGATCTGCAACATCATATACTGCTGGGCCACCGTGCTGATGAGGTTCGCACGCACGCTCTCTTCGCGATAGCGGGCCTGCATCATCAGGGCTTCGGCCTTGCGCTTCTGCGTCGTGATGTTGCCGAAGATCTCGATATCCCAGGACATTTGCAGCGGAAGGCTGTAGGTCCAGGAAGCGGGGCTCCCATTGAAACTGCCGACTCCGCCTTGCGGGGCGAAACTGAAGGACGGCAGGTAACCCAGCCGGGCCGCCTTGAGCGAAGCCTCCGATTTCTCAATCGCCAGACGGGCGGATTTCAAGTCGGTGTTGCGCACCAGCGCCGTGTCGATGAGATCTTGCAGCATCGGGTCGGCAAAGAACTCCCGCCAGGAGATATCCGCCAGAGAGTTTTCGCCTCCCAACGCCACATCCGTTCCGAAAGCGTCGGCGGGCGCCGTTCCTTTCGACTCGTACTTATTGTAAATGCCGCAACTCGTGAGCAGTAAGCCCACGATGGCGGCAGCGAGCATATTTTTGGTATTCATAATCATACAGTCTCTTTTTTCACTTCCCCCTGGAACCGCTCGTGCAGTTTCTGGAACACGATGAAGAAAGCGGGAACAACGAACAACAAGGCGAGCGTACCCACGGCCATACCGGCGGTGACTCCCAACGCCAAGGCGCGGTTGCCGTTGGCACCGGCGCCGCCCGCGATAATCAGCGGAATCATACCGGCAATCATCGTGACGACCGTCATCAGAATCGGACGCAGACGCTCCTCACAAGCCGCAAAGGCGGCATCCCGGATGCTCATTCCCTGCGCGCGGCGCTCGGAAGCGTACTCCGTAATCAGGATGGCGGTCTTGGCCAGCAAACCGATCAGCATAATGACACCCGTCTGCAAATAAATGTTGTTCTCCATTCCCGGCAACATCAGCGCCGCAGCAGCCCAGGTGGCTCCGAACGAGCCCATCAGGCCGAAAGGAAGGCTGAGCAGCACCGCCCAGGGCGTAAACCAGGAATTGTACAGCGAAGCCAGAATCAAGTAGATGAGAATGGCGCAGATCACATAGATGAGCGCCGTAGCATTGGAACCGCTGGTTTCCTCCACCTCCCGGGACATTCCGCTGTACTCGTAACTGTAGCCGGACGGCATCGTCTCCTTGAAGACTTCCGCGATGGCTTTGTGCGCGTCACCCTCCGAAAAACCGCCTGCAGTCATAATGCTGCAAGTAATGCTCTGGAAGAGGTTGAAATGCTCGACGGATGCGGAGCCCACGACTTCTTTCAGGGAAACAAACTGCGAAATCGGCGACATTTTGCCTCCGCGGACCCGGACAAAAATATTGTTGAGCGACGAAGGGTCGAGCCTGTACTCGGGAGAGGCGTTGGCCATAATACGATAGACCTTGCCGAACTGGTTGTAATTGCCTACATACGAGGCGCCGCAATAGGCGCCGAGGGTATTGAGTACATCCGCCGGAGAGACGCCGGAACGGTCGCACTGGGTCGCATCGACACTGACCTGATATTTCGGGAAGCGCTCGGAATAAGTGGACAGGCCCATCATAATTTCCGGCCGTTCGTTCAACTTGGCCAGGAAACGGGTGGCGTCCTCGTTGAACTCCGACATCGGACGGTCTTTGGTATCCTGCAACACGAGACTCACGCTGCTGCTGGTACCGTAGCCCGGCACCTGCGGCATCTGGAAGGGAATGACCGTCGCATTCTTGATTTCCATACAATCCATCGCGAAACGGGTATATACCAGTTCAATGTTGTGGTTCATCCCGGGCCGGTCGTTCCAGTTTTTCAAACGGACGATCAGCGTTGCATAGCAACTGGCTGAACTGTTGGCAATCATACCGTAGCCGCTGACGGCGGCATAGCTTTCCAACTCGGGAATTTTCTTGATTTTCTCCTCGATCTTCTTCACGATCTTGTCCGTCTCGTGGAGCGTGCTTCCCTCCGGAGCGCGGACCTCGACAAAGAAGACACCCTGGTCTTCCTGCGGTACAAGTCCGTCGGGCAGATTGCGCATAAAGAAGACCAGCAGGACAGCCGCTGCGACCAGGAGAGCGCCGGACAGGACGGGACGCTTGATAAACCCGCTGACACTCTTCTTGTATTTGCCCAGAATGGCGTTGTAACTGGCGGTATAAGCCTTTTTGACATAATAGTTTAGGCTTTTCTTATTCCCCTCATCTTCTGAGTAACGCATCAGAATGGCGCAGAGGGCGGGACAGAGCGTCAGGGCGCAGACGCAGGACAGACCGACGGCCGAGGCCAGCGTGACACCGAACTGCGTAAAGAACGAACCGGAGGTTCCCGGCATAAAGGCCACAGGGATAAAAACGGCCATAAAGACCAGCGTACAGGAAATGACGGCGACCGAGACCTCGCTCATCGCCTCCCGGGTCGCGCGTTTGGCATCGGTGATGCCGCTTTCCATCTTGGCCATCACAGCCTCGACCACGACGATGGCGTCATCCACCACCGTTCCGATGGCCAGCACCAGAGCAAAGAGCGTGAGGATATTCAGCGAAAAGCCTGCGACGGTGACGATGGCAAAAGTTCCCATCAACGAAACGATGATGGACAGGGAAGGAATCAGCGTCGCCTTGAAACTCTGGAGGAAGAAATACACCACCAGAATCACCAGCAGGATGGCGATGATGAGCGTCTCCACCACATTGTGGATAGCGGCGAACAAGAAGTCGTCGGAGGTCTGGAGAATCTCGAATTCCAGGCCGGCGGGCATCGAGGGCTTCAGGTCCTCATAAAGTTGCTTGATGCGGGCGTTGACCTCCGTGGCATTGGCGCCGGGAGCTTGGAACACCATATAAAGCGTACCCGGTTTACCGTCGATGCTGGAATTGAAGTTGTAACTGACCGCACCGATTTCCACATCCGCCACATCCCCCAGATGCAGCAGGTGTCCGCCGTCACTGGTACGGAGTACGATGTCATTGAATTCTTCGATGGTCTTGAGCGTACCTTTGTATTCCATCGAGTACTGGTAGGCATTCTCGCTCTGCTCGCCCAGTGAACCGGTCGCGGCGACGAAACTCTGCCCGCCGATGGCGGCGAACACGTCGGTAGGCTCCAGACCATACTGCGCCATCACATCGGGCTTCATCCAGATGCGCAACGCATAGGTATTACCCAGGGACATCACGTCACCGACACCGGAGATACGCATCAGACGGGGCTTGATGTTGATGTCGATGTAGTTGGCGATAAAGTCGGAATCATACCTGCCATCGACGCTCTTGAGCGAGCCGATATGCAGGATGTTGTTCTGCTGCTTCATCACCTGCACACCCACCTTGGTCACTTCGGCAGGAAGCAGGGCCGTCGCGCGGCTGACGCGGTTCTGGACATTGACGGCGGCGATGTCCGGATCGGTCCCTTGATTGAAATAGACCTGGATGGACACTTCGCCGGAAGCCGAGGCCGAGCCGGTAATATACGTCATCCCCGGCACGCCGTTGATGTTCTCCTCCAGCGGCTGGACGACCGATTTCATAATGGTATTGGCATCCGCGCCGGTATAGTTGGTCGAGACACGCACCATCGGAGGCGCGATGTCGGGATATTGTTCGACCGGAAGGGTTGACATACAGATGAACCCCACCAGCGCGATGACAATGGCGATGGCGCACGCCATCACATATCTGTCGATGAATAGATTGTTTTTCATAATCGTAAGGACTCAATCAATAGAGCACACGCTGTCCTTCCTGTACATTGTTGGACCCGACGGTGACAATCCGGTCCCCGACATTCAGGCCCTTCGTGACAATGAAATCCTGTCCGTTGCCCGCGTCGAAAAAGGACACCGCGACAGCCTTGGCCGTACTGTCAGCCTGCACCGTATAGACCAGCGACTTGTCCTGCAGACGCACCACGGACGTCTGAGGGATGACCATCACGCCTTTTTCGGCCGACGGAAGCACCACCGTCCCTTGCGTACCGGAGAAAAGCACCCCTTCGGGATTCGGGAAAGTGGCCTTGCAGGCAATCGTACCGGTCGTGGCGCTCACGACGCCGGTCGCGCTGCTGATGCGGCCCTTGAGCCCGTACTCCGTCCCGTTCTTCATCACGAAAGTGACATCGGGAAAACTCTTCAGCGCTTCATTGACATTCCCCTTGAATCCATAGGCAAGGGCTTCTTCCAGGACAGACTCGGACAATGAGAATTCCGCATCCATATTGGAGTTGTCGCTCACGACGGTCAGGCGGGTGGCGGGAGAGACCTGGTCACCGGCGCGCACATCGATTTCGCCCGTAACACCTTTCACGGGCGAAGTGATGGTGCAGAATCCGAGATTGACCTTGGCCCTGTTCACGGCCGCCTTCGCCTGGGCTACGGCAGCCTGCGCACTTTTATAGGCGTTCTCCGAATTGTCGAGCATATAGCGGCTGACAATTTTTTTCTCAAACAGATTTTTGTTGGATTCATACTCCAATTTCGCCGAACTTTCCGAGGCCAGCGCCGCCTGCAGGTTTGCCTGCGCGACATCCAGATCCAGTTGCGCATTGCGGGAGTCTATGACGAAAAGCACGTCACCGACCTTCACCTGCTGTCCTTCGCTGACCGCAATCTGCATCAACTGTCCGCTCACCTGCGGCATAATGGTAACGTCCGCCTGCCCTTTCAGTTTCGCACTGAATTTAATGGGGACGACGATGTCCTGCTTCTCGACAGTCATTGTCTCATAGGACGTGTGAACCTCCTGAGGAATATTGAGGTTGCAAGAGATCAGCCCGGCCATCACACCGAGCGCAGAGACCCACTTCAATCCAAGAGTTTTCATGGTGTTGTTTTTATGGTTATAACTTAAAATGGATACATTTTACAACAATCCTGCAAAGATAGGAATTTTTTTGTAAATTCTCGCTACGCGACTATTGACGGCTGCGCCTCGGAAATGCAAAAAAATTTGCTTTTCTCTCGGCTTGCTCGTAAATTCCCGCTTCGCGGGGTTTTACTTCCGCCTCGGACAAACAAAAAAATTTGCTTTTCTCTCGGCTTGCTCGTAAATTTGCGGGACAAACTATCGATAGAAATATGTACAAAAGACTCCTTCTCAAACTCAGCGGCGAAAGCCTGGGCGGGCCTCAGGGGAAAGGCATCGACGAAGAGGTGCTGGCCGCATACGCTTCTGAAATCGCTTCCGCCACCCGCGCCGGGGCGCAAATCGCCATCGTCATCGGCGGCGGCAACATCTTCCGCGGCCTGCAGGGCGCAGGCAAAGGCTTCGACCGCGTGGACGGCGACAAGATGGGTATGCTCGCCACCGTCATCAATTCCCTCGCCCTGGCGATGGCCATCCGCAGCGAAGGAGTGGAAGCGACCGTTTTCACCGCCACCCCGATGGAGCCTGTCGCCAAATACTATATGCGCGACGACGCCGTGAAGGTGCTCGAGCGCGGCGGCGTGGCCCTGCTCGCCGGCGGCACGGGCAACCCCTTCTTCACCACCGACTCCGGCGCCGCCCTCCGCGCGTTGGAAATCAAGGCGGACGCCCTGCTGAAAGGCACCCGCGTGGACGGCGTCTATACCGCCGACCCCGAAAAGGACCCCACGGCCACCCGCTACGAAGAGTTAAGTTTCGACAAAGCCATCGCCGACCGCCTCAAAGTGATGGACCAGACCGCCTTCTCCCTCTGCCGCGAAGGCAATATGCCCATCATCGTCTTCGATATGAACCAAAAAGGCAACCTCACCGCCCTGCTTCACGGCGACAAAGTCGGCACCCTCGTACACGTGTAAGGAGCGGCCGTCCCCGATAGCCTCGAACCTATGAAACGCCTTTTCATCGTACTGCTTTCACTTTTGCTCATTGCGGTAATCGCCGCCGCCCAGACCAAGGACACGCTCCGCATCCTGGCCATCGGCAACAGTTTCTCGCAAGATTCGGTAGAGCAGTACTTGTGGGAACTCTTCGACGCCGCAGGCATTCCGGTCGTCATCGGCAATATGTATATCGGCGGATGCACCCTGGAACGGCATTTCAAGAACACCGTCACCAATAGCGACGACTATGCCTACCGCAAGATTGTCGGAGGTGTCAGGACCAACACCGCCAACGCGACCCTGTCCCAGGCCCTGGCTGACGAGCCGTGGAACTATGTCAGTTTCCAGCAGGCCAGCGGCGTGTCCGGCGAATATGAGACGTACGAGCCCTATCTGGGGGCGCTGACCGCCTATGTCCGGCGGCGCGTACCGGCGACGGCTGTGTTTATGTGGCACCAGACCTGGTCCTATTCGTCCGATGCGGACCACCGGGAATTTGCGCGCTATGGCAGGGACCAGATGCGGATGTACCAGGCCATCGCGGGTGCTTCGCGCAAGGCCGTGGCCGCCCGCCATTTCCCCATTCTCATCCCCTCGGGCACAGCCATCCAGAACGCCCGCACCAGTTCCCTGGGAGACAAACTCAACCGGGACGGCTACCATCTGGAGAAGACCTACGGCCGCTATACGGCCGCCTGCACCTGGTTCGAAGCCATCTCGGGAGTCAGCGTAGTCGACAACACCTATCGCCCGAAGAGCGTCAGCGCGGACATTGCCGCCATCTGCCGGACTGCCGCCCACAACGCCTGCCTCAACCCTTACAAAGCGACCTCCTTCCAGCCGGCCGCTAAACAGAAAATCCGCAACCCCCGGCCCGACAGCCACCGGCTTCTTCCGGCTTCCGGAGTCATCAAGACACGCATCGCCGTCTTTGGAGGTTCGTTGTCGGTCAGGCCGCAGTCTTACGCCGCCAAGCAACTTTGGGCGGATGCCCTGGATGCAGAAGTCACGAGTTACGGTGTCGGTGGAGCCGGCTTCTCCCGCTCCAGAGGCTATTCGCTCCAACGGCAGGTCGATACGGCCGGGGTGTACGACATCTATGTGCTATGGGCCTCGACCAACGACTTCACCGGCAACAAGGAGTGCGGAAGTTGGAAAGACTACAGCGCGGCGGACGGCTACGACGCCACACGCCTGGACACGCAGTGCGGAGGCATCAACTATTGCATCCGCAAGCTTCGCGAAAAGAATCCCGAGGCGAAGATACTCTTTTTCACCTCCCTGCGTTTCTTCACGCGCGATTCCGGCTTCAATCCCTACTCGACGGATGTCAACAAGACCGGCAAGACTTTCGCCCAATATGTCCAGGCCCAGTTGGACTGCTGCCGCTACCACGGCGTTCCCGTTCTGGACCAGTTCAGCATCCAGGATGTCGGCACAGAAAATTTCGAGCGCTTTTACCTGGGCGACAAACTGCACATGACCGAAGAAGGCTATCGCCGAATCGCCCCTGCCCAAGTCTCGTTTATCTCGCGTTTCAACGGCGCAAATTGAAAATCTTAGGAGGAGTAGCTCACCATTGAGTTCTAAGTTCCAGTATGCCCAAAAGTACATTTTTTTAGACTTTTTCTTGTGTTTTAAGGGACAATTGTATATATTTGCAGCAAAAGTATATTATATTGGACTTATGAGCCTTGCAGAAATAATAAAAAATCGCAGGAAAACGCTCGCTATATCGCAGCAGGATCTTGCAGAGATGGCAGGAATTGGACTCGCAACAATTAAGGATATTGAGCGGGGAAAAGGAAATCCGTCTATTGGGACTGTTTCTAAGATTATGGAGGTTCTCGGAATGGAAATCGAGTTTAAAGTTCGTCAGACGATATGATTCTTTAGAATATGAGACAAGTGAGTGTATATGTGAATGATCGAAAGGCTGGGGTGCTGACAGAAATGCATCCTGGTACAGGTTATTCTTTCACGTATGATCCGGACTATCTTACGTCGGATGCCCCACCGGTATCAGTTTCATTGCCCAAAAGGTATACTTCTTATGAATCCGCTTCTCTGTTTCCTTTCTTCGCGAATATGTTACCAGAAGGAGCCAATCGAAAAGTGATTTGCCGGACATTAAGAATTGATGAACACGATTTATTTGGTATTCTTACCGCCATGGCCGGGAAAGATTTCATAGGAGGAGTACACATTAAAATGACATCTAAATGATTGACATCAAACATTGCCCTTCCTGTCTTGACGAGGGCTTCTCTACATATAGCCCGAAGGCTGCTCGTGCACTATTTGACGGGCATAAGGTGAGTCATCAAATGGATTTCGAGATCGACGGACTTCATAACAAACCGGAAATTGTTGAAGCGATGCACAGGATATCCGTATCGGGTGTTCAAGAGAAGTTTCCGGCTGTCATAGAGAAGGGAAGCATCCGTATTGCCAAGGAAGAGGAACAGTCTACTTATATTTTGAAGCCTGCACCTTGGGATGAAACACTTCGGGAGCGCAAGCAGATTCCTGCTAATGAGAATCTAACAATGCAAATTGCGGCGCAAGTATATGGGATCCTTACAGCGGCAAATGGCCTTTGCTTTTCCCCAAAAAGGCAGATGGTATATATTACCAAGCGATTCGATGTCCTTCCAGATGGGTCAAAGATGCTTATGGAAGATTTTGCGTCAGTTATCGGAAGGAACGAGCAGGACAATGGAAAGGAATTCAAATACAGGGGTTGCTATGAGGATATTGCCATAGCCATCCGGAAAAATGTCTCTGCATGGATGGTTGATATGGAAAGATTCTTCGAACTTGTTGTGTTTAACTACATCTACGCTAATGGCGATGACCATCTTAAGAACTTCTCTTTGATTTTGCGGGGGCAGGATTATCGTCTTGCTCCGGCATATGATCTTCTAAACACAAGCCTACACGTACGAGGCGATGATTTCGGCCTTGACGGAGGGCTTTCTCCAAACATCCTCATAAGTGACGCATATGCGAATACCGGTCATCCTTGTCGCCTGGACTTTGAGCGTTTTGGAGAGTGCATCGGTCTGGTGAAGTCTCGTATGGGCAGGATACTCGACAAGTATATGCAGTTTCCGGAATCCGCAGTTAATCTAGTCGGAAGGAGTTTCCTAAATGACAAGATGAAGCGCTATTATTTAAGAATTGTCAACGAGCGAATAGCGAGATTCACCAGAGAATCAGACTAAACGGCGAAAATTAATCACTCCTTCGGTGATTCAAGGCAAATATATCCGTTGAAACTGATGCTGTCACGATTGTGGCAGGCAACGTGGATATAGACCGTCCCGTTGTCATAGACATTCAGCGTATAAACATAACTGTCTTCGTCGTTCTTGACGCCGAGGACTATGGTTCGGCCGTCTTTCAGAGAACCCTTATCTTCATAGGAGTCTATTTTCCCTTTGAAATTAAGTCCCTTCCCGCCGCCGTAAGGAATCGACCACGCTTGTCCGGCATACGGCAGTTGCGAAACGATGGTACTGCCATCCACGGTAAGAGAAAAGGAACTGACGGATTGCGCTTCGCCCCGTTGCGGAATCATATAGTTGACATCTATCTGATAGGAACGCTTGTCCAGCATCTTCCGGATAGTTTGAGCATCAGCCTCTTTTTCTTCAGGGGTCTGCGCGCTAATCCCGCACGCGGGAAGCGAAAACAATGCCGCCAGCAACGCTACGGCAAAGCTTCGAAAAAATGAAAATTTCATAGACATCATTGCTTCACTTATCTATCAATAAAACATTCACAAGCACCACAAATCTACAAAAATCCTGCCAATCGGAACGCTACTTCAGCATCTTGTTCATCGTCTCGATGCACTTCTTTTTCTGCTTTTCCCGCAGTTCACAAATAGGGCTTTCCGTCTCATTTTTTCTTTTGAGTCGCCTCAACCAACTTATCGAAATCTGATTTGAAAGTTGCATCTTGAACGGGACGAAATTTTAGCCATTGCTCTTTTGCTATTTGTTTAGCCTTATCTGCGGACACCGTCCCCTTACCTGATAGTATTTCGTATCCGTGGATTTGTAATTGGGCATTGAACATTTCAATCCAATCAGCCATCTTAATATGCTGTTGACGCTTAATTTTAATCTCAGCACTATCCAAACAAAGGTTGACGAGGGTTGTCAGTTCGCTCAATTCTTCGTGCGTCATAAAGTTCTTTGCGATAGTGGTGTCCGAATACTGAATCTTACCACCTTTCGCTCTGTCCTTCCATGATAATAAACCGCAATTCGGCTTTTGAGCATCCACTCTGTTCACGATTATTTCCGCGGATGTGTTACCAATGACTGCAAACTCAAGTTTATTCTGAAGAAAAGCGAAAATGTCTCTTACCTCCTTGGAAGAGGGATCATAATCCTCACTAACCATAAGCATATCTGTCAGTTTTTGATAGAACAACCTTTCAGATGCACGGATTTCCTGCACCCGCTCCAAAAGTTCATCAAAATACTCCTTGCCAAAGAGGTTTCCACCAGACTTTAATCGCTCATCGTCTAATGCAAACCCTTTTATCATAAACTCCTTCAAAACTTTTGTGGCCCATTGGCGGAAGCGGGTTGCCCGCTGCGAATTGACACGGTAACCAATGGATATAATCATATCAAGATTATAATAAGTTACGGGTTTATCAGAATTTGCAATTTGCAATTTTTGCAAATTGCTTTTATCAAGTTCTCCCGAGTTCAATATATTATTGATATGCCTAGAAATACCCGATATGTCAACCTGGAATAATTCCGCAATTGCCGCTTGTGTCGCCCAGATAGTTTCCGTCGTAGGGTCTACAATGACTTGAACTTTTAGTGTCCCGTCTTCAGAAGTATAAAAGACGAACTCTTGTGAATTATTTTGAATATCATTCATAACAACAAATCTTATATCATTAGCAAATATAATCAACTTCAGTAATGAATCAAAGCTAAAAACAAATTTACTAAATATTTTTTGATGGTAATAAAATTATTACCTAAATTTGAGCACAAAAGCAAGTAAAAATGATTCAAGTCGAGAAAATCTGGCTCACAGATGATGCCGTCTGGATTCGTACGACAGACGGTCGCGAAGCGTGTGAATACTTTGCGGATTATCCGCGTCTTCGTTATGCGACCCCGCAAGAACGTGCTAATTACAAGTCCGATGAATATGGAATCAATTGGCCGAATATTGATGAAGATTTATGCTTTGAGGGATTCTTCTATCCAAAGGATCACACGGAATTATATCGCATCTTCAATGCGCATCCCGAATTAAATGCCTCGGCTGTCGCCCGTCGAATGGGAATATCCCAAAGTCTTTTTGCACAGTATATCAGCGGCGCAAAAACTCCCTCGAAAGCCCGCATGGATGAAATCCACTCAACTCTCCACGAAATTGGTAAAGAACTAATGTCGGTTTAATCACATTTTCTGCCCCAAAATAGTATAAAAAACACATCTTCGAGCATGTTGTGCTGCAGAAAAAGTCAGCCATTTTCAAAAAAAATCTTGAAAACGGCTGACTTTT
>CAMJRT010000020.1 GCA_946408295.1 uncultured Bacteroidales bacterium | reverse complement strand
TGGAACAAAGTTAATCAAAATTTCCACGTGTAGGACAGTTCAGCTGTGAAAGGACGAATATAGGAACCAGCCATGACGAAATCCTGCAATTCGGCAGCATCGGTGATCGTGTCCGCGATGTCGATACTGCCTTTCGCACCCTTTTGAAATAGGACGTTGACCAGGTTGAGGGAGATCTTGTGGTGCCCGGCAATCGTAAAATCCGCGCCGGCAAAGGTTTCGAAATGACCGTTGAAATACGCGAGGTTGGTCCGGCTGACATACTGCCGGCTATAGTAGCGCACGCTGGCCCAGACGCGGAGCCAGTTCCATCGGTAGGAAGGATCGAATTCCACCATCAGGCGCGAGATGCCCGTGACGAGTTTCCCGCTGTAATCGATGACGGTCTTGCTGCCGTCGCTGAATTCGAATTCATTGCTGTAGTTCTTATAGCGGGGGTCCTGCAGGGTGAGGCGGGCGTGGAGGTTAAAACCGGCGACGTGGAAGTTGCCGTCAAGGGTGAAACCCAGCGTGCCGATGCCGTATTGCGCCGTATAGGGGATGGTCTCGCTGACCCCGCCAATCTGTTTGGTCACGCTGATGGTCGCCGCGTTGTTCCAACTCGTGATGTAGGAAAAGAGCGCGGTGACGTCCATCCACTTGTTGTCGAAGTTGAAGCCGCCCCGGGCGAGGGCGTTTCCGATGGCGGCGAGCGAGGGCAGCCTGGCGTTCCGATAATAGGTGGAGGTCTTTTCGGTCATCGAGTAGAACCCCTCCGCAGTAAAGAAAAGACGGTCTACTATGCGCCAGGAGAGGTTTTCCGAGACGACATAGTTCAGACCGGGCTTTTGGATATGGTGAATTTCCGCTAGGGCGGGGTCGGCGAGGTTGAATCCTTCTACACGGACGTTCTTCGTCTCCTCGTCGGAAAGCCGGGCGGCGGTATTGACATCGTTGTAGATGGGGTTGATGCGCACGCCGGTGCTCAGGCGGATACGGTCGTTGATGTCCCAGTTGTGAAAAGCATAGAGGGCGGCTGTCAGTTTCCAGGCATCCAGGTAGAGGCTGTTGCGGTTGAGGTTCCAGCTGCTATTGCCGTTTTTCAGCAAGCGGAGCGGGGAGGCCTCTACCGTGTGGGCAAAGATAAATGATGAGGTGGCATCGTACTGACGGGCGCAGACCAGGTCGAGTCCCAGCTTGAGCTGGTGTTTCTTCCATTTTTTCATAGCGGTCAAGAGCACTTCGTTGTCGCTGGTCCAGGTATCTACTAACTGGGTCTGCCGTTGCTGGAGATAGCCTTCGAAAGGACTTCCGTCCGGCAAGGCGTAACCTCCGCCGGCGCTGACCCGGTCGATGCCGGCAAGACTGACTTTCAGGTAACGGGAAGGCTGCATATGGCACAGATGCCAGGACGCATCCAGGTCCCAGCCGCTGTCCCACGCATTTTCCCATTGCCATTTGAGGGTGGCGTCGTGGAGAAGCCGACGGTCCATTTTCGCCATATTTCCGTTCCGCATTTCTCCAGTAGCGAGGTCCATCCAGCGGACATTCTCGTCGGCGGGCATGTAGCAGTTTTGTCCGATGCGGAAATTGCCGAATTCGCGGATGGTGCCGTCACCCGCATAGACGAAGGGCGCCACGCTGTAACCGCCGTCCACCCGGTCGTCGCAGAGGGAGAAGCGGTAGAGAGCGGACAGGGACATTCCGTTTTTCCATTGCCGTGTCAGGGAGGCTTGATAAATCTGTTTCTGGTCCACAAAAGGGCGGGAGGGTGCATTGACGTTCGTCGGGTCGTAATTGACATAGGCGCCCAGGGAGAAGAGCCAGGTTCCGGTCTTGACCTTGGCCAGCGGGCCGTTCAGAGCGCCATCGAAACGGATGAGCCCGTTGCTCGAACTCTGGAGCGTAACGGCGCCGGAGAGGGTGTCGCGGCCGAAACGGGTACGGGAATCCACCAGCACGCCAAATTCGCCGCAACGGACGACAGCCTCCATCAAGCCGATGGTGCCGACCGGCTCATAGGCGTTGCCTCCCGACCAGTGAAAATGGGCGCGGGGGAGGCCCTGAGCGTGTTTAAGCCCGTCTACATAGACAACGGCGCCATTGCCGCTCTCGGGCAGGCCGATGTTGATCTCGCGAGGGACGGTGGCGCTTTCTGCGTTTAGCATCACGTTGCGCGTGTCTTTCTTTTTTTCCTCCTTTGCCGAAAGGGGAAGGACCATGAGGAGCGCTGACAGGCAGAAAAACAGAAATGATTTTCTCATGAGATTCTCGTTTTTTGCAAAATTACGCCAGGCTTGGGCTCAGGACTATTAAGAAACGGTACTCTTTTTTGAGAAATCCTCCAACCGCCACCTTTTATCAAAAATTTGTTTTGTTTTACGGATTATTACTATTCTGGACATTGTCGATTGTACTATCTTTGCAAAGACAATGTGCTGAACGATGAAAACGCGCGCTCTTCTTTCTCTTTTGTTGCTGCTTTCTTGTGGCAAGCCGTCCGACAAGCCCTCGGATGTGCCGCCCGCGACGGCCAAGTGGGTGCGACATCCGGTGGCAGAAGGTCTCGTGTGGCATAATTACGAAGGCTTTGATTCCCTCACGGCGGCTTTGCAGATTGTCAATGTACTCGAGGTTGAGCACTCCCGCGGCCATCTTCACCTCTCCTATGCCTACTATGCGGATAAAGAAATTCTATCCCAGGTGGCGAAGGAGCGCGGGGCCATCGCGGCCACCAACGCTTCTTTCGGCGTTCCGCACACCTATATTCGGATAGAGGGGGAGAATATCTGCGAAATAGATACGCAACCGGGCGAGGCCAACTGGTGGAAACATGAGGCGGCCGTCGGGTTTGACGGAGATCATTCCTTCGGCTTTTATAATTATGAAGGGCGGCCGTCGGAAGCCGTGACGGCATACCGAAACTCAAATTGGAAGAATCTTTACTCGAGCACCCCTATTCTGATTGATGATTATACCCTTCCCGAATGGGATTTACAGTCCGATGCGGATGCGGGAAAAAACTACGGCGGCAAGCGCCTGCTCATTCTCGACCGCCATCCCCGGACTGCCATCGCAACGATGGAAGACGGCCGCCTTCTACTGATTACCGTGGATGGCCGCTGGTCGGGGAAGGCTGCCGGGATGACCTGTGAGGAGCTGCGTCGTTTCCTGGTTCGCCATTTTAACCCGCAATATGCCGTCAATATGGACGGGGGCGGCTCCACCGCTATGTTTGTGAAAGGCTTCGGAGACAAAAATACCGGCATCGTCAATTATCCCTGCGAAGGAACCGGGGAGACGGGGGAAGGATTTATCTTCGACCACAGTCACGAGCGCAAAGTGCCGACCTTCTTCATCATCACCAAGACCGAATAAGTATCATTATTGCAGATAGTTCAAGCGTATGAAAAAAATTGTTTTACTGGCAGTTCTCTTGCTCCCCCTTTCGGCGCAGTTGCAAGCATGGAACGCCGTCGGCCATTCCGCCGTAGCCCAGATTGCCGAGGACCACATTTCCGAGAGAACGAAAATGGCCTTGAAAAAATACCTGAGGGGAACGGATATCGTGCAGATTTCCTCCTATCCTGATCGGTATTACTACGAATGGTACCGGGACATCGGCTGGGAATGTTCCAATCCGGAGGTCCTTCGCCGCAAATCGTCCGACATGGATGTCCTCCCGACCAATTTGGAACCCTGGTCCCATTCCTATACGGTGGATTCGCTCTTCAATGTCTATCGTCACAACCGAGAGGGGGATCTGTATGTGCGCAACGCCATCATGGACCTGGACTGGCTGATCAACAACCTCAAGCAGAATCTCACGACCATGGACCCCGAAGAGCGGGAGAAGGAACTTTCGCTGGTCGTTCACCTCGTCGGCGACATGCATTGTCCGATGCATATACTCTATGTCCCCCAGGCTCCTACGGGTGGCAAATATAGCATCTATATTGACGGGAAGAAAATCAATATTCATTCCTTCTGGGACACCCAAATTTGGAAGTACCTGGGCAAGGACTGGGATTACAGCGATTTTGCCAGCGAAGCCGATACGGCCACCAAAAAGCAAATCGCCGAAATCGTCAAGGGAGACCTCTGGGACTGGGCGAGCCTCAACGCCAAGGCGGCTTGGCCGGCCCATCATCTTACCGGCGCCAGCCACGAGGAGCGCGAGTTGGATGCTTACTATCCCGAAACGATGCGCTGGCTGGCCTATCAGCAACTTCGCAATGCCGGCTACCGGCTCGCCAAAGTTCTTGACGACATTTTTGCAGAAGTCAAGTAGCCGAGGCTATTTGACTTTTTTGATAGTCAGGAAGGTGTTGAGTTTTCGCTCAGTGCCCGGCAGGCAGGTATTCCCTTTTCCCCTGACGTATAGAGAGGCGGAGCCGTCCAGATTGATGGCGTTGCGCACCCAGAAGGTCCGTTGCAAGAATTGTTGCAACTGGGGAAGGCTCATGCCGTCCGCCTTTCCGGGTTCTTTCCCGTCCACGGTTACGAGCAGCAGCCTGCCGTCCCAGAGCTGGGCGAGGGCCGTACGCGGGTAGCGATTGTGAATAAAGCCCTTCTTTCCCTTGGCGCTCTCGTTCCAGATCAAGGGGGAACCCTCGAAAACCAGCATCGGGGCGCTGGAGAAGAGATTGGGATTGGGGGCATTCCGGTAGGTTCTCGCAGCCCTGTCCGCCCAATTGTCGAAAGTCATAAACTTTGGAGTCCCGTCGTCAGATAGGGCTACCGCCGCTTCGTGCATCCACCAGCGGGGATTGTTCTCGTCGATATCGATGGCGGAGATGGTTTCTCCATTCACCTTGACAAAGCTGTGAGGAAGTCCGAAGGTGGCAGTACAGGCGACTTCGAGACCATTCTTTTCTCCGTATTCGGCAGCCGTCATATCCTCTTTGGAATAAGCAAACTTCAGGAATCTGCCTTTTCCGGGCGTGAGGTCTACGATATGGATGCGCTGGATGCTTCCCGGCACGGCTTCTTTTCCCTCATAGTGGAGGTGGCGCAGGCCGTCGCCCATTTCCTCTACGACCCAGGGGAATGATTCTTTCTCTTTTTGCAGGATTCCGGGATATTCCGGAAGGGAGGACAGGATGAAGGCGACATTTGCCGGGTTCTCGGTTATCCGGCTGGCGGCCCCCATCCACAGCATCCGCACATCATCGGGCCAGCTGTACTTGTCTATGGCGTTTTGGGCATTCTTGACTGGTTCTGCATCGGTCCGGGCACGTTTGAGTTTCCCGCTTTCGCCGGAAACGAAAGCGTATGCCCCGTCGCATTCGATGACGCATTCCTCATTGGCAGATGCGCTTTCTGCATAGACCGTGACTGAAAGGGTGGCGCCGTCATAGGTCCAACAGTCCTTCTTGCCGAAACGGCTGTAGGGCAGTTCCTTTCCGTTGATGCGCACGGCGGAGGGATAACTGAAACCGGGAATGACCAGTCGCAGGCGGCGGTTTGCGGAAGGGGCTTTCCACGAGCCTTCACGGGCGCCTACCTTGACGGTCAGTCCGCCCGGGCCCATTTCGCGGGAAAGCGCCGTGGTTGCATACGTCTGCGCGTAGTCGGCGTTGTCGCCGCCATCTTCGTACAGGCTGGTCTCAAAACGCTCTTTTCCGGGCACGGCGAGGATGTAAAGTTCATCGGAGGCCTCCTGCAGACTCTGGATGGTCGGGGAAGCCATCGGAATTAGGGCAGAAGCGCGGACGAACCAGGGATTTTCTGCCAAAGTGTAATAGAGCGTTCGCTCGCTGCCGCCAGGGTAGAGGGTGCCGGTGGACATGTCAAACCAGTCACTGCCCGAAGGAAACCAGAGTTTGCGCTCAGAAAGGCGCGTAACCGGGTCCATTGGACGGCAGACGACGGTGGCGAGGATGTCGTCTCCGAAAAGGTATTCCTCCTTGTAGTCGTAGGCCTGGTCGGCCTCCGGCCAGTAGTAATAGAGAGGACGGCAAAGTCCGATGCCGGTATCGTAAGCCTGGCGGGCAGCCGTGTAGATGTAGGGGCTGAGGCTATAACGCAGGCGGACGGCTTCTTTCAGGATGTCGAATTGCTGCGGGAACATCCAGAAACGCCGCTCCAGATTCTTGTTGCGCGTGGGGTGCGTCTTGAAAATGGGCGTAAAAACACCTTCCTGCACCCATCGGGTGAACAATTCGGCCTCTGTGTAGTTGATGCCGGGGATTTCGTTGTGCCCGCCGATATCCTGTCCCCAGTAGCAGTATCCCACATTGGAGGCGGTGGAAATAAACCAGGGCATATAGGAGAGCACATCCCAGGAAACCTTGGTGTCCCCGCTGAAACCGACCTGGTAACGATGGCTTCCGAGACCGCCCCAACGGTGATAGATCATCGGGCGCCGGTCTTCCCGGGCGGAATCGTCAAAGAAGGTATGGTTGAGCCAGAACGTGTTGCTCAGGTCCTTCACATAACGGCTTTTGGGCCATTGTTGCCAGTCCAGCCACCAGAAATCGATGCCCTGCCTCTCAATCGGATGCAGGACGGTCTCAAAGTAACTCTCCGCCCAGGCCTTTTGGGTCATCCGATAGGGTACATAGGTGGGAGAGCCGTCTTCTTTGCGGAAGCCCTTCGGTCCGTCGTAGTCGTTGGTGCGGGAGAGATAGTCTTTGACGAAACGGTCGTAGCAATCTTCGAAGACCTGGATGCCGGAGGCGGGATGGAGGTTGAGGGAGGTTTTGAACCCCTTGCGGTGAAGCATTTCCATCGTGTTCTCGGGCGAAGGAAAGAGTTTCCGGTTCCATGTGTAGCCGGTCCAGCCTTTCGACTGATCCGCCTCGTCCAATGCGGGATTCTTGGTGGTAAGCCCCCAGGTCTCGTGCCAGTCCATATCGATGATGCACACGTCTGCGGGAAATCCGAGTTCGCGCAGTTTGTCGGTCAGTTCGTCCAGTTCGAAATCATTGTACAGCCAGTAGCGGCTCCACCAGTAGCCGAAGGCGTATTTCGGGGGTAGGGGAATCTTGCCGCCGATGCGGGTGTAATCGCGGACGGCGCCGAGATAATCGTGACCATAAGCAAAGAGGTACCAGTCCTGGCGATTCCCTTCGGGACGGCTGACGACCCATCCGTCTTCCGTAAAAAGATGCCGTGCGCTTTCGTCTACGACAGCCCAGCCGTCACGGGAAGCTACGCCTTTGTCAAAGGGGTCCACCGTGTGGCGGCCGTCAGTGCCGAAAATGGTAAAGCTGTCGTATTTGTCAAGCGTGCGCGTCGTTCCCATCAGGTTGGCGCTGTCATCCATACCGGGCTTCCAAGTCACTTTCTTCTTGCCCATACGGAAACTCACGGAAAGGTTCTTTTCCGTAAACGCGCCTCTGCCCTTGTATTCAAGCGTGAGGGCGTCGGTCGTAAGTTTTACGCCGCTGCGCGTTTTCTTCACTTTGTAGGCGGGAACGGGTAGTTGCCGGTTGATGACGGCGAGGCTCGCCCGGTCTTCAAAGAGGCCGTCTTCCGCCCATTCCATGCGGATCAGGCAGGGAGTAAGTACGGTAAAACGGGCCTGCCCGCAGACAACGATGGCGGCCGGATCGGCCTGAGGCTGGGCGGCGGCCAGCAGGGAGGTCAGGAGAATGGTCAAAAAGGTCATCATATGCTATGGGGAATATGCAATTTGAACAAAGAATCGGCCGCCTCGACCGGATTGGCAAATGGCTCCATCGGACTCGCGCTGCGGAAAGAGCGGACATAAGCGCGGTCGCGCTCTTCGATGGCGTCCACATCGGCTCCTTCGAACCAGGCCTGCAGGCGGGGAATGTAATAGTCACGAATCAGTCCGGACCAGAAACGTCCGGCATAATCCCAGATGCTGCGGGCCTCCCATGTGGTAATCAAGCGGACGGCTTCGCGGCAGAAACGCTGCGACTCCTCTTCGTTGTGCCCGGTTTTTCGGGCATAATCCGTCCCGCGTTCCAGATGGAAAATGGGGTGGGACTCGAGCAGACGGTCGGCATCGCGCAAGGTTGCAATCAACTTTTCTTCCAGGGAATGCATTTTTGCGGCATCTCCGGCGGATTGTTTTCCTGCGGCTTTCATCCGATAAATGTCGCGATAGAGACTGTCGGCCCAGGCTCCCAGGCCGATGGCGGCATACTGGACGGCGTCTTGCCGGTAGAGGGGACTTTCGGCGAGCCTTTCTTTTTCAGAAAGAAAATCCCGGATACCCTGCAGGAAGATTCCATTCTGAGCGAGGGCGTCTTCGCGATAAGAACGGTCGTGGCCGGGCCGACGTTGCCAATTCCAGGTATCGACTTGCGTAAAGCGGGCATGGCAGGTTTGCAGCAAGGCATCGGCAAAGCGAAGTACGCCCTCGGGCGCCTTTCCGTACCGGGCTGTAAAATATTCGTGCATAAATTCCTCCGTATCCTTGCGGTCGGAGCGCCAGGCCGCCGAGGAAATGGCTTCATAGATGATTTCATTGGATTCGATGCCTTCCGGAGCGCAACCATATCCCACGAGACGGCCTCGGTTTTCGGAGGCAAGGGCCTTTAGCGGGTCGTTGAGGTAAAACTCGATGCTGCCCTTGAGATTGTTGCGCCCGCCAAAGTTCGGCGTAGTGCTGTAAATCCAGTCTTTGCCATAGAAACCATCGAGATAGTCCCAGGTCTTCTCGCTTTTCCAGACATATTCGTTGAAATCAACGGCCAGATCGACCACGATTAATTTCCCGTCAGGTACGCCTCCCAGCAGGGCCCGGGCGCTTTCGAAGTCCCAGATTTTCTTGCGGTCCCGCCCGAACATCCAGCCTTGCATCACCCAGGTGGCGTCCGGATTGGCTCCGGCGATGCTGGCGTAGGCGGCTTTTGCGTAATCCCGGATATTATCGAAACGGACTTTCGTTCCTTTTTCGCCGAAAGGGATGTCATTTTCGTTGAACATATCGGCTAGATAATACTGTCCCTTTCCGAATTCGGCTTCCCACTCGCGGATAAAGGCATTGCCGATTTCCTTGAAGAGGGGATGGGTGGCTTCAATCAGCCAGTTGTGGTGTCCCCACCAGTTCACTGTCGCAATCTTCATTTCTGGGTAGAGACGGCTCAGGGCCTGGGGTACGAAGCCGGCGAATGCCTGGTAAACGGGCGTCATACCCAGTTCCTGCATCCGGTCGAGAATCTTGTGCGCAAGGGCAATCTGATCCTCCCTCCATTCTTTCGACAAGCCACCGTCCACACCGGATGTATTGCCCATTCGCATCCAGGGCAGATGGGCGGGCCCTGTGTAGTAGGCGTCGATTTCCTCATCTGTCAGACCCATTTTCTGCCAGACACGATACATAATCGCTTCGAATGCCGTCGGAGCGAGCAGGGTCTCAAAGCCGTGCAAGGCGCACCAGTCCAGCTCCTGTTCCCAGCGGTTCCAATCCCAGAAGGGGGTGCTATAACCGAAGGTGCAGACGTTCAGGAAGAGGTGGTAACGATAAGGAGTTTCCACTCGTTTGAGGGGCTGATCCGCCAGATAGGCGGGTAATTCAAGCCGTTTTCCCGACCAGGTAACATTCCCATGGCCGTTTTCTTGAATATAGTCGTGGAAACCCTTGCACAGGGCTACGGTAGAACTGCCGTGGACAATCAGGCGGCCGTCTGTGACCTCGGTGGAGAAGAAGGCCGCTTCGGAGGGTTCCAGAACGAAGGTGACATTCTTCGGGAAAGAGCCAAAGGTACGCTCAATGACTTTTTCTGCCGGACTTTTCCTTGTAATACATGCCGTCTGAATTAGCAGGAGAGTCAGAAGGAACAGTGCTTTTCTCATAACGGAGCGGTTCGGATTTACGGCCTCCAGTTCAGGTCTTGAATCTCTTCTGCCTGGCCTTCCACGAGGAAGGGGATGCCGAAGTAGGCCGCTTTCTTATGGATGTCGTCGTAAATGTGGATGTAGAGGCGGTAGCCACCGGGTTGGGTCGGGGCAACGAAGTGGACGGTCGGGCTTCCGTCATCGGCAATGAGTCCCTCGATGCCGTCGTGGAAGGAATTGTCTGCATTGCTGGATTGCTCGGCGACAATCCTCCAGTGGTAACGCAGTTGTACGTTGGAGGGATTGCCCGCTTTGACGACGGCGCTGTGGCTGCTGCCGGGCTGGACCTGGATGCCTTCGCTGGCCGTCTTGCCATCCATCGTTACATCATCGCGGCTTTCAATCCGGGGAGCCGGGTATTCGGGCGCCTGTCCTGTCCAGAATGCTTGCATCACATCGACTGCGCCATAGGTGTAACCCTGGCGATCCAGCAACCCGTACCATTCCTTGACGCTGTCATATTGTCCGTTCTGCCACCCCCAAAGGAAGGTCATGATGCCGATGCAGCGCTTGTCCTCCTTGCACATTTGCATACAGCGGAGATATTCGTTCTCCTTCTCGGTGCTGGTCAGATCTACGACTGCCCCCCAGGGAAGGTAGCGGCCTTCGCCGAGGTTCTCTCCAAGCCACCATCCGGCGGGGCCGAGTTCGGAGGTCATAAAGGGTTTCTCCCAGCCGATTTCGTCAAGTTGGCGGATCAAGCGGAATTCGCCGCCGTTGGAAACATAGCCGTTGACGGAAATGAAGTCCAACTCCGTGCAGATTTCCGTCAATGCCTTGATTTTGTTTTGCTGGTAGCCGTCCACGATGGCCAGGGTGACCGGATGATGGGGGTCGATTTCGTGAATCTCTTCGGTCAGCCGCTCAATGGATTCCCACTGGGCGGTCAGCGGTTTGGCCGCCTGCCCGATTTCAAATTCGTTGCCGATGCACCAGCAGAGGATAGCCGGATGGTCTTTGAATTTTCGCACCAGATCCAGGATGCGGTCCTCCTGCTCGACAATGGCCATCTTTTCGTTCTCGTTATAGTAGCCACTGCGCATGCTTTTGAATCCCAGCCCCGCATGGATCATTAGTCCTGCGTCCGCAAACTGGTCGAGCATCGGACCGGCCCCTTGGAAGAGCCCGAAGCAACGTGCGGCATTGGCACCGAAACGCGCCTGCATCCCGTAAAAATTTTTTTGGGAGACATAGTATGAGGCTCCCTGGGCAAAAAACGGTTTCCCGTCTACCAACATCTGCCAGGATTTCGTTTTTTTGTCTTTCTGGATGGTTACGTGGCGGGGGCCCGTAACCTCCGTCGTGGACGATTCGGGACCTGTATTCTCCGAAGATGGTGTCATTCCCGTCGTGCAGGCGGCGAGAATGAGCGTCAAAATGAAGCCTTTCATAAGCAGTTTCATCTTATTCCTTTACGAGCAGGATGGCATCGGCGCAGCAAAGTCCGGCATTGGCGTCGCCGCTCACGCGCACAGAGAAGGTTTCGCCCTTTTTGAGTTGGAGCGATTTGACCGGATGCCAGGCGCTGGTGGTCTGTCCGACGACTTTCACCTCGTCCGCATGAATTTCAGCGGCGCTTCCGTCGCTCAGGTTTAAGCGGGTGACGGGGTTGTAGCCCTCGCGGGGAAGATGCTGGTAACTGTAGAGCTGATACGTGCCGTCAGAGGGGATGATGGCGGAGAAAGTGGCGCTTCCGTCTCGTCCTTCCGCCGCGGAAGGGCCATAACTGCCTTTGCTCTTTCCGCAGGCGAAATCCCCTTCGAGCACGGCCTGGCTGTCATCGATGACGATGTCGGGCTGGGAGCCGTCCTGATAAGGGTCGTTCTCCAACACGGAGACGATGTCGCGGTAGTCTACGTCCTGTACGCAGGGGAGTCCCTGTTTCCAGGCGAAGGCGGCCGCCAGGCCGGAAGCCTGTCCCATGGCCATGAATACCGGTTCCATCCGGATGGAGCCATAGGCGATGTGGGAGGCGGAACAGCAGACGGGAACCAGCAGGTTGGCGCATTCTTCCCGTTTGGGGGTGAGGGATCGGTAGGAAATCGGATAGGGTAGGCCGCCGTGGATTTCAACGTTGCCTTCGTTCTTGACCATATCTTTGCCGTTCTTGCGGATGACCAGGCGCTGGCAGTTGTGGGAATCCATCGTGTAGGCAGCCATGGCGACGCCTTCCGGCGCGATGGTCCGGTTGTCGCAGTCGGCCTGCGTAGCGACATATTCGCCGACCATCCGGCGGCATTCCCGTACATAGAGTTGGGGTGTCCAATTGCCGCACTCGGTGTATTCATCCTTGGGCAGACCCCACTGGGCCACGAAATTCCGGATGACGGCGGGAATCCGCTCGTCGTGGGCGGTGAAATACAGCAGGCCGAGGGTATAGTCTTTGTGCGCATTGAGGATTTCCTGCCGCTCTTCCCAACTGGCTTCGGGATAGTTGTGGTTCATCCCGATCATATCCGTGGAGAAGGCGCTGCGGTTGTTGACATCCGTCTTGCGGTTGGGGGCGAGGCTCCAGATGAAATACTGGTTGATTTCCCGCATATGGGGCTGGGCTTCGTAGAGGCGGACCAGCAGTTCGTAGCGGGACGGGTCGTAGTTCTCCGGCTGCTCGATGGGGATGCGATTCT
>CAMJRT010000019.1 GCA_946408295.1 uncultured Bacteroidales bacterium | reverse complement strand
TGGTCCGAGACTTTCCGGGGCAAGTATTCTCCCTCCTGGCTTCCCGTCGCGGCTTCCCGCCATTCGGGCGGTACGGCCTCCCGCAGCACGACGGGGCGTGAGAAGGTGCTTTCCGAGACGACCCTGACCTATAAGCGGAAAATCAAGGGACACAGCATCGAGGTCCTGGCCGGTTTTACCGCGGAGTATAACCGGAACTCCTGGTCTTCCCTTTCCGGCAGCGGCTATCTCAACGATGAACTCGGGTACAACAATATGACCAACGTGCAGAATCCCGAGACCCTCGTCGCCGAGTCCTGGAATGTCTACCAGACCAAGATGGGCGTCCTGGGCCGCGTCAACTGGTCCTGGCGCCGCCGTTATTACGTAACCGCTACGCTGCGGGCCGACGGCGCTTCCAATTTTGCCGTGAACAACAAGTGGGGCTTTTTCCCGGCCCTGGCTTTCCGCTGGAGCATTTCCAATGAGAAGTTCCTGAAAAAAGCCGTGTGGCTCAACGAACTTTCCCTCCGCCTGAGTGCGGGCCGCAGCGGCAATGATGCCATTTCTTCCTATATGTCCCTGCCCTTGCTGACTTCTGCGGCCAGCAACTGGCTCTTCGGCTCGAAGACGAGCCTGGCCTACGCTCCTTCCAAACTGGCCAACAGCAATCTGACCTGGGAAAAGACCGATGCCGTCAACGCCGGTCTGACCTTCTCGGTGCTGGAAAGCCGCATCTCCCTGGAAGTCGACGGCTATGTCTCCCGGACGACCGACCTGCTGCTCTCCATGCGGAATACGGCGACGACGGGATTCCAGACCTATTTTACCAATGCCGGTTCCATCTCCAACGCCGGTGTGGAAGTTACCCTGACGACCAAGAACATCAAAGTCCGCAATTTCGAGTGGACGACCGACCTGACCGTCTCCCACAACAACCAGACCGTCATCAATGCCGGGAACGGCGGCGTGGCCGTACCTTTGTATATGAACCAGCGCAACTCCACGCAGTATCTTTACGCGTACAAGGAAGGCTATCCGGCCAACGCGCTGTGGGGCTATCAGTACGAAGGGGTCTGGCATAACGAGGCAGAAATCCGCCGCAACGAGGTCACCCATACCTATGCCTCCTCGGCCATGTCCTCCACCGACAGCGAAAACCTGGGCCGTACGCGTTATGCGGATGTCAATCACGACGGCATCCTCGACGAGAACGACTACGTCTATCTCGGCAGTGCCGATCCGGTGTTGTACGGCGGTTTCCGCAACGAATTCAAAATCTGCAAGAACCTGCTCATCGACATTTACTGGAGTTGGTCCCTGGGCGGAAAAATCTACAATCTGTCCGAACTCTATATGGGTGTCGGCATCGCGTCCTACAACAAGTACCGCTATATGCTGAATGCCTGGTCGCCCAAGAATGCGGATTCCAACATCACCCGTCCGGGCTTCAATGACAACCTGGCCAGCGACCATCAGGTGCACGACGCTTCCTGGCTGCGGCTGAAGACGGTCAGCATCAGTTACGATATCCCGTTCAAGCGGGCTGTCCGCAAATACATCAAGTCCCTCAAACTCGGTATCAGCGGAGAGAATCTCTACCTGTATAAAGTCTATAACGGCTTTGATCCGGACGTCAATTCTTCTTCCACGGTGTATCGTCTGGACAACGGCTCCTATCCGAGGCCGATGAAATTCGTGTTTAACGTTCAAATGACCTTCTGACGATGAAAAAGACGAAGATATTTGCTCTCTTGTGCTTCGCGGCGCTGATTACCGCCTGTTCGCTGGATGAACGGTCCGATTCCTGGTCGACCCGCAACGGTTATTACCGCAACGTGCAGCAAATCAAGAGCGGCCTCAACGGCTGCTACGGCCCCATTCGCAATATCGTGAACCTCCAGTTTTTCGAGATGACCGAATGTTCGTCCGATCTGATGACCCTCAATACCTCTATGGCTTATGACGCCATCTGCAACGTCTCGCCCGACCGTCCTTCCGCCGGAACCAATATCTGGCGCTACGGCTATTCCGGCGTGATGCTCTGCAACGAGATGCTGGACGTCATCGACGGCGCCGTCAAAAACGCTTACATCAGTGAGGCCGATGCCTTGCCGCTCCGTGCGGAAGGCGCCATCCTCCGAGCCCTCTATTACTATTTCCTAACCAACACCTTTGGCGACGTGCCCTTCTATACCTGCGCCGTCACCGAGGAAAACCGGGCCGACATCGCCCGTTTGCCGAGGATGAGCGCGGACCAGACGCGCGACGCCCTGATCGACGAATTGATGTCTTATCTGCTTCCCGCCGACAAAGGCGGCCGCAATGCCCTTCCCCTCGTTCCTTCCTATCAGTCCGGAACGGACTACCGCATCGGGGCGATGACGGGACTGATGCTGGCCGGCAAGTTCTGTCTGTGGAACCACCGCTGGTCGGATGCCGTTACCGTCCTGTCCCAGATCGAGAAGGCTTACGGTTCCCTCGCCCAGTACCCCTTGACCGATATTCCCTTCGGACGGAAGTACACGCCGGAATCCATTTTCGAAATCGGGAACGAATCGCAGGAATACGGCATACAGATGGCGGGAAGAATCGCCTACGCCTGTACGCCTACCCGCAGTTCCGTCACCGTGAAAGAAGGGGAAGGGGAGTCCAGCACCAATGAAGTGACGGATGTCTATAAGGGCATCGCCATCCCGGAACTGGGCGCGTACGCCTACACCGCTTTCGGAATCCGTCCGACGGAATGGTTCTATCTCAACGTGCTTCCCTATTCCGGCCCGGATCTGCGGAGCGGAGAGTACAGCGATGGAAAGACCGTCGCCAGAGGAGGCTCCGGCAACCTTGCCTGGCGGTACAAGGGTTATGACCCGAAAGACCTCAAACGACAGACTCCGATCGTTTCTTTCTTTACGGGGGTCACCAGCGGTACCGCACAGCCCTGGCTGGGCAACAAGTTCTGGTGCTTCGGAATGTACTACAACAACGACAGCAACAACTATAAAATCTTCCGTTACGCCGGCACCCTGCTTAATCTGGCCGAAGCCTGGCTGATGCAGGGGAACTTCGACAAGGCCTGCACCTACCTCAATTATACCCGTACGCGGGCCGGACTTTCGGCTGTCAGCGCGGCGGAATTCGGCGGAAGCGAGGCTGCCCTGATGGAAGAAATCCGTCTGGAGTGCGCCCGTGAGTTGTTCGGCGAGTTCCAGCGCAAGTTCGACCTCGTCCGCTGGGGCATCTGGTATGAACGTACCCTGGCCAACAGCCCTGAGAACGGATATCTTCGCCAGTATATCAAGCCCTGCCACCGGTTCTGGCCCATCCCGGCCGACCAGGTTTCTTATTCCGGAAATGCTCTTGACAACAATGAATACGCGACCTACTATGAGAAATAAAATCCTTCTTCTTATCAGTTTCGCCCTGCTGGCCCTGTCCTGTACCCGGGAAGCCCGGCGGGCTCCGATCGATGAACTGGGTTGTAAACAGCCCGGTCAGACCGTCGGCTATTCAGCCGGTGAGGCGGTGTTCGAGATTCTCTCCAGCGGCACCTGGACGGCCTTCTTGTCCGACGAAGACGTATGGATTCGTTTTGCCGACGCTCCTTCTTCCCGCTTCCTGTCGAATACGGGAGACGCTCCGCTGAAAGTCGTCTATGACATCGACCGTGGGATGAGCCGTACGGCCGTGATTTGTCTGTCGATGGAGAGCCGTTCGGTCAAACTGACCCTCACCCAGCAGGGGCTGTTGTCCGACTCTTTCGACATCCTTCAGAAGAACGTCCTCGTCTCCAAGGATGCGGGCACCGCTACCGTGCGCGTGATGACCGGCCTGTCCGCCAGCAGCCTCCGCTATCAGGTGGCATACGAGGGAGATACCGCCTTCCCCTGGGTGGGCGGCATCCGTCTGACGAACAGTTATCTTTGTTTCGACTGCTCGGAAAATGCGACCGGGGCACGGCGCCACGCCGTTCTCAAGGTGCTCAGGGACGAAACGGTCCTCGGTGAAGTTCAGGTCTCTCAGGATGCGGATGAAGTCTATACGGATGTGGACGTTCCGGCCCTGAAAGCCTTGCTGACTTCCGCCGGTACGATGACTTTCGACAGCCATTATCGTCTTTCCGCCGTCGTCCTCAATGACAACGAAGAAGGGAACGGCGCACCCAACCACAATATATCGTCCATCCTTCAGGACCTCAACGGTGCTTATTCCACCCTGTATCTCTCCGACGAAACCGGTACTTCCGGTGTCCGCGTGGACTTCGGCGACCGGGTGGCTGACCGTTTGTCCCGTTTCGACCGGGTGGACGTGGATTTGTTCGGCGCGACGCTTACGCTCTCCGAAAACGCGCTCAAAAACGAGCCGCGTATGTTCGTCCTCTCCGGAATCGAGCCTTCCGCCATCGTTCGTTCCACCGCCGGCGCCGCTTTGTCCGCCCGGAAAAAATACCTGGGTGAACTGACCGATGACGACCTCTTCACCCTGGTGGAAATCCAGGAGTGCGTCATCCCCGTCGGGAAAGGTCCCTTCATTCCGCTCCGGACCCAATGTACGACGATGAACAAGTTCCCGATGGTCCTGATCGACGCGAAGGGCGGCTCCAGTCATCTGATGGTCAATACCAACTGTTCCTGGGGGCGTGACGGCAACCATATCCCCTATGGTGAAGGCCGCGTCACCGGCGTCGTCGTCCACGAGACCTGCGACGGTTTTGAATGGGACAAAGAAGTCGCCGCGGCTTCGCAGAAACTCTCCGACTATATCGTGGACATCGGCAACATCGACCGTTACCAGATTCGTCCGGTCCGCCGTTCGGAGGTTGCCCTCGCGGACGTCGCCCTCGGAGAACGGGGACAGGCCGCCACGGACAGGTTCGGTATCCTCTGCGAATACCTCGCCTTCAATTCTACGGTGGACAAGGCGTTGAGTATGCTTCCTACCTGGGGCAACGGCAGTTTCTCCATCGGCGGACGCAGCCCCTTCACTTTCTCCGCCGCCCGTGACTGGACGGCCCTGACCGAAGACCAATACGGCGAACTTTCCACGACGGCCAAGAGTGCCTGGTCCGCCGCCTGGAACAATGACCGCAAAGATTACTACTGGTGTGTCGATGTTTCTACGGAAGACCTGACGTCGGCCAACGCCCCGCTCACTTTCCAGTTCGGTATCGGCAACGGATTGGGTGGAACCATCGGCGGTCCCCGTTACTGGAAGGCGGAATACTCCGTCGACGGCGGTGCGGTCTGGAAGGCCATAGGCTCTTTTACCGTGCCTGATTTTACACCCATCGCAGGAGTTCGCCAAAACTGGCAGTGCCCGGGTCGCAAATATGTTTCATTGGCTCTGCCTGTGGACGATACGTCGATTTTTGGCAACACCGGACTCAAACTTCGCTTGATCCCTGACCAGGATAAACTGACGATGGGAGACAAGACCCGATATGACGGCGCGGCGTTGGGCTCGAATCAGGTTGCCACTTCCTTGAATTATTTAGCAATAAGATATATAAAATAAATGGACAGAAGAAATTTCCTGAAGGCTTCCCTCATCGGTGCGGGAGCCTTGACCCTTAGCGGAGCCGGCGCGCCCCCTGCCTTCGCCGCTCGAAAAAAGAATGTTCCCTCCGCCATCCAGCCCCAGGGCTGGGTCAGCGAACCTTCCCGGAAAATCCCCGTCGTGGCATCCGTGGACCTGGTCGTCGTAGGCGGCGGTCCGGCCGGCGTTTCCGCCGCCATTTCCGCGGCGCGCAACGGTATTTCCGTCCTGCTGCTGGAGCGTTATGCTTTTCTCGGCGGACTCTGGACGGGCGGACTGGTCCTGCCGGTCCTCTCCACCCACGGTCTTGATCAGGCCGGGGAGTGGACCAAGTGTATTTACGGTTTCGCCCACGAATTATGCTCGCGCCTTTTCGATATGGGAATGGCGCTCAATCCCAAAGATCCTACCGCCGACCCCGAAGCGGCAAAGTATGTGATGGAGCAAATGATTCAGGAAGCCGGTGTGCAGGTTATTTACAACAGTACCGCCGCCGACGTGCTGATGTCCGGCAACCGCATCACGGCGGTCGTCCTGGAAACCCAGGCCGGTCGGCTGGCCGTCAATACCAAGGCTGTGGTGGATGCCAGCGGCGACGGTGACGTGATGGCCTGGTCGGGTGAAGATTTCTATCAGATACGTTATCCCATCGGAGCGATGTGGCGCGTCGGCGGCATTGCCGAGAATATGAAAGGGGGTACCCGTACGCCCATCCCGGGCGTCCGCGTGATGCACTCCGGCGGCGTGCCTGACCTGGACGGCCTGGATGTTTTCAACAATACCAAGGTGTGGATGCAACTGCGTCAGGAGATGTGGGAGCGCACCGGCAAACTTCGCAGCCGCGAAGGCGGGGAGAATGCCTTCCTGCTTGAAACGCCTCCGCAGATGGGCGTGCGTATCACCCGTGTCCTCAAACCGGTCCGCAGCGTCACGCTGGAAGAGTCGATGCATTATACGTCCTATCCCGACAGCATCGGTATGAGCGGCGGTTCCAATACCATCAAGTACAAAGGTCAGTCCATCAAGAAAAAGGAACGTCCCGTCTGGCAGATTCCCTACGGTGCCATCGTCCCGAAGAAAGTCAAGAACCTGCTGGTCGCCGGGCGTTGCTTCGGTTTCGATGAAGGACTGGTCTGGGACGCCCGTGAAATCGGAACCTGTTTCGTGACCGGACAGGCGGCCGGCAATGCGGCGGCACTGGCTGTCCTGAACCGTTGCAGCGTGCAGGACGTCGATGTCGCCAGCCTGCAGAAACTGCTGAAGGACCAGAATGCCAAACTTTCTCTGTAATGATGATGAAGCGTTTTTTCAGACTGGCTTTGCTGCTGGCCGTGCTGTCCCTGCCGGCCTGTTCCAAATCGGCGGATGATTCCGGCGGAGAAGAACACGGAGGCAAGACAAGCGGCTTTGAAGTGACCTGGGGAAAGATTACCAAGGTGTGTTCGGGCGGATACGGACGTATGCACCGCCTGGCTGACGGACGTTTGATGCTGGCATACGGCAACGATTCCAGCGTCTTCGCCCGTTTCAGTTCGGACAATGGAACCACCTGGAGCAATCCCGTCACCGTGATGGCCAAGTTCAGTTACTACAACAAAGACCGCAAACAGTCCGTGCGCGTGCGGTGCACCCGTCCGGATTTTGCCCAACTGCCCAATGGAGATATTCTCTGCACCATCACCCAGCAGCCAGCCGGCAACCGTACCTGGCTGCACGCCGAGTGTATCGTGTCGACGATCTCCAGGGACGGCGGCAAGACTTGGAGCAAGGAAATCGAGACCTACCCGTCGCAAATCTGGGAATATAAGGGCGTGGATGACGTCCCCAAGGGCGCGATGGAGTCCAGTGTCCTGGTGCTCCCGAACGGCCGGGTGCAGGTTTATTTCACGGACAATACGCCTTATTACCGGGCGTATCTGGACGGGAAACGCAGTACGCAGGCCGGCAATTGCGTGATGATGGTAGAGTCTTCGGACGGCGGCTATACCTGGTCCGCCGGCCATATCGTCTGCAATTCGGACGAGGGCTCCCTGGTTGGTTGGGACTGTATGCCGGAAGTCGTCTGCCACGATGGGTGGATTTATCTCATCATCGAACACAAGGATGTCCGGGGAACTTCGCCGGAGAATGTGGCGATGAATCTGCAAATGATGTCCTGCCGCCTGGAAGAGGGATGGCCGGAAGAAGTCATCGGCAAATATTCGGCCCGTCGTTTCTATCCCTATCCGCCCAAGGCGGAGTATTATTGTGGAGCGCCCTATATCGTCAAAACGGAAGATTATTTCGTCATCGTCGGACAGTCTGCGGAGAATTCCGCCAGTCCGCTGACCGGAGATTATTCCGCCCCCTGGATTCATTGTATCCCGCTGTCTTCCGCCGCGAACGGGAAATTCAGCGGAACCTATGAGGCGCCGTCGCCCATCAAAATCGACCAGACGGTTTACAGCGCCAACTGGAATTCCCTATGTTCGCTCGGCGACAATACCTTTTTCGTCGTAACGACCCACCAGGGGGCTCTCTGGATTAATAAAGGAACCATCAAGAATAAGTGATATGAAGAAGTTGCTGATTGTTTTGTCCGCGCTTGTCGCGGCATCCCTCCTTCCGGCGGGCGCTCGTTCCGACGGGGGAGATTTCGAAATTCGTTGGGAAGGTCTGAAGAAAATATGTCGCGGAGGGTACGGTCGCGTGCATCCGCTGGCGGACGGCAGGCTGATGGTTGCATACAACCGTGATTCGAGCATTTTCGCCCGTTTCAGCCCGGATGAAGGGGAGAGTTGGAGCGAAGAAGTTCCCGTGATGTCCAAGTTTACCCATTTCAATCCCCAGCGGAAAGAATCGGTTCGCGTACTTTGCACCAGACCTGATTTTGCCCAACTGCCCAACGGGGACATCCTCTGTACCGTTACCCTGCGTCCGGCCGGTTACAAGACCTGGATCCACGCGGAGTGTATCTACAGCACCATTTCCAAGGACGGAGGCAAGACCTGGAGCGAGCGTATCGAGACCTATCCTTCTATGGTGTGGGAATACACCGGGGATGAAAAGATTATGAAGGGCGCGATGGAGTCCAGCGTCCTGGTGCTCCCGGATGGCCGGGTACAGGTCTATTTTACGGATAATACACCCTATTACCGCAAGTATCTGGACGGCCGCCGCGACAGTTCCGCAGGCAACAATATTTCCTATGTCGAATCGACCGACGGGGGACAGACCTGGTCCGGAGCGCACATCGTCTGCAATGCGGATGCGGGCGGAAGCATCGGTTGGGACTGTATGCCTGTCCTGACCCTCTGCGACGGATACATCTGGCTGATTATCGAGCATAAGGACGAGCGCGGTGCGAAGAATGCGATGGAGTTGATGATGATGTCCTGCAAAGCGGATGAAGGCTGGCCGGCCCAATTTATCAGCAAGTATTCAGACCGGCGGTTCTATCCTTACGAGCCCGACCGTGACGTCTATTGCGGCGCTCCCTACATTACGCACACCGACGATTATATCCTGGTGTGCGGGCAGTGTGCGGAAGGTACGCCCAAGCCGCTTTCCGACAAGTATTCCCGTCCCTGGATCCATTGTGTGCCCCGTTCTGCCGTGTCCGGCGGAAAATTCAACGCGACTTATGCCGCTCCGCCCGCAGTGCCTCTGGAGGCGAATCCGAAGGGTGGCGCCCTGTGGAACGCGCTGTGCGATATCGGCGGCAACCGTTTTATCCTTACGACCCAGTACAAGGGTTGTATCTGGATTAACAAAGGAAGCATTGTCAAGAAATGAAAAGGTATGTCATTTTGCTCGCAGTGCTCATTTTGAGCGCCTGTACGGAGCCGTCCAAAGGACGCTGGTCTGCCGGGCAGGCCCGCGACTGGTGGACCGGTACGGAGTGGCCCGTCGGATGCTGCTATGTCCCGACCTATGCCATCAACCAATTGGAGATGTGGCAGGCGGATACCTTCAATCCCCAAGTGCTGGACAAAGAATTCTCCCTTTGCGAGAGCCTGGGCTTCAATACGGTGCGGATTTATCTGCACGAGTTGCTCTGGTTTCAGGATGCACCGGGTTTCAAGCGGCGTATTTCGCAGTTGTTGGAACTGGCGGACGCCCACGGTCTCAAGGTGACGTTCACTTTCTGTACCAACGGCGGAGGGGAGGAGCAGCCCGGCCCCCAGCCCCAGCGTCAGCCCGGGGAACACGGCGGCGGACACTGGTGCCATAGCCCCATCACCGGAATCCTGGACAACCCGGACCGCTGGGGAGAGTTCAAGGATTATCTCCAGGATATCCTCAGGACGTTCGGAAACGATTCGCGCATCCTCTACTGGTGTCTTTACAATGAGCCCGAAAACCTCAAGGACGGCCGGGACTGTCTTGCATTTATGCGCGAGATGTACAACTGGGCCTGGGAGGTGCGTCCTTCGCAGCCTTTGACTTCACCCATCTGGATCCGCCCGGGTTACAAACCCGCCCATACCCGTCTGGATATGGTCGCTTTCGTCTGCGAGAATTCCGATATCCTGACCTTCCATTGCTATTATCCTCCCGAGGAATTGGAAAATTTCATCCGGATGCTGAGCCGTTTCCGTCGGCCGATGGTCTGTCAGGAGTATATGGGCCGTACGATGGGCTCGACTTTCGAGGCTTGTCTGCCCATCCTGAAACGGGAAAAAGTCGGTGCCTTGAACTGGGGACTTGCGGAAGGCAAGTGCGAGTATCGCTTCCCCTGGGGACACCGTCCCGAGGACGGGGAGCCGGCCGTCTGGTTCCATAGCATCTACTGGCCCGACTACACTCCCTACGACGCTGTGGAAATCGAACTGGTACGCAGCCTGACGGCGGACAAAAGCGAAGCCGGCCTTCACCCGAAATATCCTATTTACCAATAATGTTTATCAAGATGAAAAAGTGTATCGTGGCAGTTTTGTTTTTGCTGCCTTTCTTCTGGGCTTGTCCCGTCACGGCCCAGGATGCTCCCGTCAAGAACAAATACGGAATGAAACTGATCCATAAAGACGACGGCTCGTACTCTGTCGACAAGAAAACGCGCCGCATCCTCAAGGGTGAGCAACCGGAGGGGCTCCTGGAGCCCTACAGCAGCCTGCCTGCCGTCACCAAGAAGATGGTGGAGGGCGTCGAACCGGTCGAGGTCGTTTATAAAAAATACAAGAATCGTAAGCTCAAACTGTATATCTGCGAGGCGGAGGATGCGGACCGTCCCGTTCCCGTGCTCTTTATGGTGCACGGCGGCGGCTGGTTTGGCGGCAGCGCGACGACGACCATTATGCG
Source organism: uncultured Bacteroidales bacterium (assembly GCA_946408295.1). Next base: position 1,698 of record CAMJRT010000019.1, on the reverse strand, counting down.
TTACGCCAAGTATTTTTCGATGGTAGGCGGTGTGACGACCGTCAATGTGGAGTACTCCCTGGCGGGTGAAGAAGGCGTCACCATCGAAACGGTCATGAAGGAACTGGAGGATGCCGTGAAATATGTCCGCAAGAATGCCAGGAAATATCATCTCGATATGTCCCGTATCGGCTTTATCGGCAGTTCCGCCGGCGGCCAACTTGCGACGATGACCGGTTTTGCCACTCAGGGAACGAAACTCATCGTGGGGTGGGTCGGCGCCTATGACCTCTTGGATATGCTCGAATACTGGTCCGGTGCCAAGAACAAGAAACTGACGGAGTATTTCCACCGGGCCGATCCCGAGGTCCTCAGAAAATACTCTCCCGTTTATAATGTCCCGACCGACCGCAAACTGGCCGTCGCGACTTTCTACGGCAGCGGGGATACGGCCGTCAACTACGAACAGGCCGAGCACCTTTGCGACGCCCTCCGCGCCGCCGGGCACAAGGTCGCCCAGGAGTTTTATCCTTATTATTCACACGGTCTGGTCTATGGTTCGGACAAGAAGTATGAGATTCTGAACAAGACCCTCGTCTTCCTCAAGGAGAATCTCTGATGTCTTTCTGCCGATTCCCGGCTGGCCTGGCCGGTCTCTTCTTGCTGCTCTTGACCGCCTGTGGGGTACGCCCGCAGGCGGAAGAGCGCTCGTTCGGCCGTCTTTCCTCCGGGGAGGAAGCCCGGCTGTACCGTCTGTCCAACAGCCGGGGGGCGAGTCTGGAAGTGACGGATTACGGGGCCCGCATCGTCAGCATCCGGATGCCGGACCGGAGGGGAAGGATGGACGATGTCGTCGTCGGTTATGGTATGCTGGAGAGTTTCGAGCACGGAGACCGTTTCCTGGGGCCCGTCATCGGCCGTTACGGCAACCGTATCGACGGTGCTTCTTTTCGTCTGGACGGAAAGGAGTACCACCTGGTGGCCAACGAGTCTTTCTCCGGCGAGCCGGTGCAGTGTCACGGCGGAAAGGAAGGCTTCGACCGGAAACTGTGGTCGGGTACGCTTCTTCGTGAAGAGGGGAGGCAGGGCGTTCGTTTTACGCTTGTCAGCCCTGACGGCGACCAGGGTTTCCCCGGTCGGCTGGATGCTTCGCTCACCTATTGGCTGACCGACGACAATGCCGTCGTGCTGGATTACGATGCCGTGACCGACGCTCCTACCGTCGTCAATCTTTCCAATCATACCTATTTCAATCTCATCGGGGCTGCCGGCGGATATGTGATGGCCCATCTTCTGCAGGTGGAGGCCGATACCTGCGTACAGAACAACCGGCATTTCTGCCCGGACCTGCTGCTGCCGGTGGAGGGGACTCCTTTCGATTTCCGCCAGCCGCACAGGGTGGACTGGCGCATCGATATGGACAACCCCCAGTTGGCGATGATGCACGGTATGACAGGTTGCTGGGCCATCCGTTCGTGGGATGGCTCGCTGCGGAAGGCGGCTGACCTGTATGAGCCTGTTTCCGGACGCGGCGTACAAACCTGGACGACGGAACCGGCCATCCTGACTTTTACGGGCCGTACGTTCAGTGAAGAAGCCTATCCGGACGGCAAGTACGGTCCGATCGGCAAGTTCGGAGGGATGCTGCTGGAAACCATCCATTTCCCGGATTCTCCCAATCAGGACCGTTTCCCCTCGACGGTTCTTCGTCCGGGCGAG